>JAOPZQ010000339.1 GCA_025964075.1 Solirubrobacterales bacterium
TGATCGCCGCCCTCACGCGCAGGGACGTCCCGACCGTTCGGCGCCGGGCGGCGGTCCTCAGCCAGCGCGACCATCTTGCGCGGCTCGTGGTCCTGCGCGGCGGGCGCCAGGTCGCGAGCCTGGGCGATCCGCGTGCGGTGGCGCTCGTGTCGGGCACCGCGTCGGGGACGTCGATCCAGGTCCTCGTCTCGACGCTCGCGCCCGGAGTGCTGACCGCGGCCCTGCACCAGGCCGGCGCCGAGGCGACGATCCGCCGCGGCGCGACAACGCTTGCGACGACGGTCCCCGCCGCGGCGGGCCGCGACCTCCCCTCGAAGGGCGAGGTGAACCTCGGCTCGCGTACCTACCGCGTGGCGTCCTTCACCGCCCAGGGCCTGGGCGAGCAGCTCGAGGTCTCCGCGCTCCTCGACGCCCACCACGAGCACTCGGCCGTCGCCCACGGACGGCGGCTCGCGGCCGCCATCCTCCTCGGCTTCCTCGCGCTGGCGTGCTTCCTGGCCATGCTGGTGTCCCGCTCGCTGCAGGGGCAGATCGGCAAGTTCCTCGCCGCGGCCCGTCGCCTCGGCGGCGGCGACTTCTCGACCGAGGTCCCGATCGAGGGCCGGGACGAGTTCGCGCAGCTCGGCCAGGAGTTCAACAAGATGTCGAGGGAGCTCGAGCAGCGGCTCGAGGAGCTGCGCCAGCAGCGCCAGCGGTTGGAGCAGTCGATCCGGCGCTCGGGCGAGACCTTCGCCGCGAAGCTCGATCGCGACGCGCTGCTCGAGCTCGGCCTGCGGACGGCGATGGACGCCGTGCAGGCGGAGGCGGGTCGGGCGAGCGTCCGCTCCGAGGGCGAGCTCAGCCAGCGGGCCTCGGTCGGCGAGCTCGCCGAGCACGCCGGGGCCATCCGCGGCGCGGAGCGGGACGCGCTCCGCGTGCGCCGGCTCGCCGACACCTCGGACGAGGGCGGCCACGCCCTGGCGATGCCGCTCGTCGCGGACGACAACCAGCCGGCGCTCGGCCTGATGACGGTGGCCCGCCACGGCGAGCCGTTCTCCGCGCTCGAGCGCGAGCTGTTCGCCTCGCTCGCCGGCCAGGCCGCCGTCTCGATCGAGAACGTCTCTCTGCACGAGCAGGTGCAGCGCCAGGCGGTCACCGACGAGCTCACCGGTCTCGCGAACCACCGGCGCTTCCAGGAGGTGCTCGCCCAGGAGCTCGCGAGCGCCCGGCGCGACGGGCAGACGACCGGCCTCGTGATGCTCGACGTCGACAACTTCAAGCAGATCAACGACGCCTACGGCCATCCGCAGGGGGACGAGGTCCTGAAGGCGCTCGCCCGCGTCCTGCGCGAGACGGCGCGCGAGGTGGACCATCCCGCCCGATATGGCGGCGAGGAGATGGCGATCGTCCTGCACCACACCGACCTCGAGGGCGCCTACAACGCGGCCGAGCGCCTCCGCGTCGCGATCGAGCGGCTGCGGATTCGCAGTCTCGACGGCGGCGAGGACCTGAGCGTCACGGCCTCGGTCGGCGTCGCGGCCGCCGGCAGGGGGGCCAACGAGGACCTGATCGTCGCCGCCGACAAGGCGCTCTACGAGGCCAAGGAGTTGGGCAAGAACCAGACCGTGCGCGGCCTCGTCGAGTCGGCCACGGCGTAGAGTCCTCGCTAGGCTTCCGCGCATGGGTGTGCTGGACGAAGCGATCCGCGAGCACCTCGCGCTCAAGCGGCGTCGCGGCGCGAACCCGGAGGAGGTCGCCCGCGAGGAGCACGATGCGCTCGGGCCCGTGCGGCGCGAGCCTGCGGAGCCGGAGCCGCCCGCGGCGGAGCCGCTGGCCGACGCCGAGCTCCCCGCCGAGGCCGCAATCCCGCCGGAGCCTCCGGCGAGCCCGCCCCTGGTGGAGAACGTGCCCGAGGAGCCCCTCACGCCGGCCGCGCCGCAGCCGCCCGAGCCGGGCGGCGAGCCGACCACCGAGTGGGACTTCGACGAGGAGGAGCCCGCCGGGCCCGCGGTGAAGGACGACGACGTCCTCGAGGAGACGCCGGAGTTCCTCCAGGAGACGCCGGAGCACGACAAGCTCTGGTTCGAGCAGAAGCCGCCGCGCGACTTCGACTTCGACGGCTGAGACGTTCGTCCATGGCTCCGCCGCAGCGCTCGCGCCCACGCGTGCGCGCGCCGAAGACGGTCCTGTTGGGCAGACACTTGCCACACGGAGGGCAAGGACGCAGGGCGGGCGCCCTCCCCAAGGGGCGCCCGCTTTCTGCCCGCCGGCGCTCTCCCGTCTATCTTTGACGCTCCCTCGGGGGCGTGGTGCTAACGGGAACACACCGCCTTTGCACGGCGGAGTTGGGGGTTCGATTCCCCCCGCCTCCATCCTCACCCGGCGGCGAGCCGCGGCAGCCCGATCAGAAACCGGCGGATCGCGTGGTCCATGGGCGAGCCCTGGCCGAGGTCCGTCCCCGGCGACAGCCGCGCGACGAGCTCTGCGAGCGGACCGGGCGGCGGTCTCCCCCGACACGACCTCGTGCTACGTGCAGCGGGAAGGTGCAATACGCTTGTCGCCCAACCCTAGGCAGGGGGAGTTCCGCAATGCTGCGAAAGCATGTCGGGCGCGTGTCGCGCCCCAGTCCCGCGATGATCGTCGCGATCGTCGCCCTCGTGGTCGCGTGCGCCGGCACGGCGACGGCCGCGGGCGTGTTCATCCGGTCGAGCAGTCAGCTCGGCAAGAACGTGGTCACGTCCAAGGCGATCAAGGACCACTCGGTCCTGGGCGCCGACATCAAGGCGCGGTCGATCACCGGCGACCTCATCAAAAGCGGCTCGATCGACCCGAGCAAGCTCGCCGCCAGCGCGGCCGGCGTGGGCGGCGGTCCGCCGGCGCTCGAGGCCTACAACCACCAGGGCCCGGTGGTGAACAACGGCCTCCAGACGGTCGCGACGCTCAAGGGCATCCCCGCGGGCGCCTGGGCGATCTTCGCGACCACGGTCATCACGCGGCAGACCCCCAGCAACGCGCTCCTCCAGGCGGGCCAGACGGCGAACGCCCATTGCGTGCTGAACGCCCAGGGCGACACCACGGAGGCCGGCGGCCCGCTGTCGGGGAACTACTCGAACACCGAGGCCGATCTGCACCTGCAGATCACGCGCACGTTCCCGAACGTATCCGACGTGTCCCTGACGTGCGACGCCCCGGTGTCCTGGCAGGCGGGCGGCACGTCGATCATCGCGATCAAGCTCGCGTCGGCGGCGCGCACGCAGGTCGGCGGCTGATCCTGGCCCGTGACGGGGGCGGCGCTCCGGCGCCGTCCCCGCCGCTACGCTGATCGCGCTCATGTCCACCGCCGCCCGCTCGGTTCCGCGCTCGCGTGCGGTGCGCGTCCCGCTTGCCGTCCTGCGGGCCGCTCGACCCGCCGAGTGGATCAAGAACGGCTTCGTCCTCGCGCCGCTCATCTTCTCGGGCCGGTTCGACCACGCGGGCACGGCGGTCCGGGCGATCGTCGTCATGGCCGGGTTCTGCGCGATCGCCTCCGCCGGCTACCTGCTGAACGACCTGCTCGACGTCGAGCTCGACCGCCAGCACCCGACCAAGCGCCACCGGCCGATCGCCTCGGGCGACCTGTCCGAGCCGCTGGCCCGGACGCTCGCCATCGCGCTCGCCGTGATCGGCCTCGGCGCCGGCTTCGCCATCAACTGGAAGGCGGGCGCGCTCGTGGGGGGCTACGGGATCCTCACCGTCTCCTACTCGCTGTTCCTCAAGCACCTCGTGATCATCGACGTGATGACGATCGTCACCCTGTTCGTGGTCCGCGTGCTCGCCGGCGCGGTGCCGCTGGGGATCACGGTCTCGCACTGGCTGCTCGTGTGCGCCGGGATGCTGTCGCTCTTCCTCGGCTTCACGAAGCGCCGCCAGGAGGCGGCGAGCGAGCTCCACTCGGGGATGACGAGCCGGCCGGTGCTCGAGCACTACTCGCTCCCGTTCCTCGACCAGATGGTCTCGGCGGTGACGGCCGGGACGATCATCTCCTACATCCTCTACGCGCAGAGCTCGCCGATCGTGCACGGCAAGATGCTCGGGTCGGTGCCGCCGGTCCTCTACGGCGTCTTCCGCTACCTGTACCTGATCTACGACCGCGGCGACAACCGCTCGACCGCGACGCTCGTGACGAAGGACCCGGGGATCATCGGCGCCGTCGTGGCGTGGATCGTCATCGTCGCCTGCCTCCTCTACTTCTTCTGAAACGTCAGGCAGGCGAGCCGCAGCCCGCGGCTCGAGTTCTGCCCCGGCGGGGCGAAGACGCGCCGGCCCGGGCCGGTGAACCCCGCGGTGCGCGCCCAGTCCTCGAGGCCGCGCAGGTTCGGGACCCACCAGGTGAAGCTCATCCCGCTGGTGGTCATGAGCGCGCTCACCGCGCTGCGCGGGTGGCGGAACGTGAGTGGGACCGAGAACGTCTCGACGAGCAGGAGCGTCCCGCCGGGCTCGAGCACGGCGTGCATGCGCTGCAGCGCGCCGACCGGATCGCGCAGGTGCTGCAGGAGCGTGCCGCAGAAGACGAGCGGGAACGTGCCGCCGACCCGCTCCGGCGCGAGCTCCATCACGTCGCACGGGATGCGATCGACGCGCGAGCCCAGAGCGGCGGCGGCGATCTCGAACCCCCGGCCCCAGGGGACGTCGAAGGCCCGGGCCATGTACTCGTTCTCGGCCCGCTTGTTCGGTGGCCACTGCGCGTCGGTCCCCGCGGGGAGGTCGATGCACGTGACCTCGGCGCCGCGCCGCTCGAGCTCGAACGCCCAGAAGCCGTCGAACGTCGCGACCTCGAGCACGCGCTGGCCGCGCAGGGCCGCCGGGAGCGCGCGCGCCGGCACGTGGCGCAGGTCGGCGTAGCCGGGCGTCGTGTAGCCCGGCAGCTCGAGCGTGTGATACCAGGCCGGGTAGGCGCGCGCGGCGGCGAGCGCCTCGTCCCGGCTCGTCAGTTCGGCCAAGCCGGTTCTAGGAGGCCTTGGGGACGACGCGCACGGCGGTGCCGTAGGCGGCGACCTCGCTCATGATGTCGCCGATCTCGTTGCAGTCGAAGCGCATCGCGATGACGGCATTCGCGCCCCTCTCGGCCGCGGCCTCCTTGAGGCGCTCGGTGGCCTGGATCCGGGAATCGGCGAGCAGCTTCGTATAGCCCTTGGCCTCACCACCGAACACGGTGCGAAAGCCGGCGCCGATGTTCGCGAACGCGTTGCGCGCCCGGACCACGAGGCCGAAGCACTCGCCGTAGACCTCGGTGACCTCGTAGCCGGGGAGGTCGTTCATGGTGGTCAGGATGATGTCGTCGGTCATGGCGGGGGAGCCTACGCGGCTTGCGCCGCTGCCGCCATGAGCTCACCCGCAACCCGGTCGGCCGCGCCGCCCGATCCCCCGAGGAGCCGCCGCGAGAGCTGCGCGCGGCGGAAGAACAGCGGCGCGTCGTGCTCCCAGGTCGCGCCGATGCCGCCGTGCACCGAGATGTGCTCGCGCGCGGCGAAGTCGAGGGCGTGACCGGCGGCGACCCGCGCCGCCGCCGCCGCGACGGCGAACTCGTCGGGCGCGTCCTGCCCCGCCCAGCCGGCGTAGTAGATCAGCGAGCGGGCGTTCTCCTGCAGCCGGACCACCTCGGTCAGACCGTTCATGACCGCCTGATAGGAGCCGATCGCCCGCCCGAACGTGAACAGC
>JAOPZQ010000362.1 GCA_025964075.1 Solirubrobacterales bacterium
GACGACGCCGAAGCCGAGGCGCTGCTCGCCGCGGCGCTCCGTGTCGGTCCGCCCGAGATCGGCCGGCCCCGAGCGCGGCTGGCGCGAGCCGAGGCGCTCGTGCGCCTCGGGCGCTGCGAGGAGGCCGAGGAGGAGCTCCGCGCCACGGTCCTCGAGCCGATCGGACGGGCCGACTTCCCCGACACGCTCGTCGCGCGGCTGACCCGCGTGCAGGGCCTGATCGCCGCCCGCCGCGGCGACCGCGAGCTCGCGGAGCGGCGCCTCGACGAGGCGATCGCGCTGTGGCGCGCCCGCGTGGGGGAGACCGACGTCGGAGACGCCTATCACGCCAATCAGGTCGACCTCGGCCGCGTGCCGGTGATCGGCCTGATCGAACCGGCGCGCGAGCTCGAGCGGGCGATCGCCGACCGCGAGTCCCTGCTGTCCGCCGCCTCCTGAGGAGACCACGATGCCCGAGTTCCACGACAGCGCCGTCTCCCCCGCCCCGCCCGAGGAGGTGTGGAAGGCGCTGTACGACCCGCGCCGCTTCCCCGAGTGGTGGGAGGGCATCGAGACCGTCGAGTCGGGCGACGCGGCCGGTGGAGAGGCGCCCTACACCGCCTTCCCGGACGGCTATCCCGACTTCCCGATGGCCCAGATCCTGCGGACCGATCACGACGGCCGCAAGGCCGTGATCTCCTGCCTCGTCTCCGACCTGCGCTTCGAGTGGCGCCTCGCGCCGGAGGGCACCGGGACGCGCATCGACGTCGACGTCGAGATCCCCGAGCAGGAGGCGGCGCGGCTCGCCACGCAGCGGGATCTCATCGCCGCGTCCATCCGGAAGCTCGCCGCCGTGGCCGCAGTGGCCTGACAGGCCCTGAGCGGGCCGGCCTACCCCTACTCTGTACGCCCTCATGGCCGACCAGGCTCACATCCGCAACTTCTCGATCATCGCCCACATCGACCACGGCAAGTCGACGCTGGCCGATCGCATCCTCGAGCTCACCCACACGGTCGAGCATCGCGACATGCGCGCGCAGCTCCTCGACTCCATGGACCTCGAGCGCGAGCGGGGCATCACGATCAAGGCCCAGGCCGTGCGCGTCCTCTACACCGCCAAGGATGGCGAGACCTACCAGCTGCACCTGATCGACACCCCGGGCCATGTGGACTTCACCTACGAGGTCTCGCGCTCGCTCGCCGCCTGCGAGGGCGCGCTGCTCGTCGTCGACGCCTCCCAGGGCGTCGAGGCGCAGACGCTCGCGAACACCTACCTCGCCGTCGACTCGGGACTCGAGCTGATCCCGACCCTAAACAAGATCGACCTGCCGGGCGCCGAGCCGGAGCGGGTCGCCGAGGAGATCGCCGAGCTGCTCGGCGAACCGGCCGAGGAGGTGCGGCGGATCAGCGCGAAGACGGGGGAGGGGGTGACCGAGGTCCTCGAGGAGCTCGTGGCGAAGGTCCCGCCGCCGCGCGGCGACCCGGATGCGCCGCCCCGGGCGCTCATCTTCGACTCCGAGTTCGACCAGTACCGCGGCGTCATCGCCTACGTCCGCGTCGTCGACGGCGTCTTCCGCAAGGGCGAGGCGATCCGGGCGATGCAGGCGGGCACCGAGGCCGAGATCGACGACATCGGTTTCTTCTCGCCGCAGATGATCCCCGCGCCCGAGCTGCACGCGGGCGAGGTCGGCTACCTGATCACCGGGATCAAGGACGTCACGAAGCTCCGCGTCGGCGACACGCTGACGACGCGGGCGCGGCCCGCCGCCGAGGCGCTCCCCGGCTACCGCGACGTCAAGCCGATGGTCTTCTGCGGCCTCTTCCCGATCGACTCCGACGAATACCCCGACCTCCGCGACGCGCTCGAGAAGCTGACGCTGAACGACGCGGCGCTGATGTGGGAGCCCGAGACCTCCGACGCGCTCGGCTTCGGCTTCCGCTGCGGCTTTCTCGGCCTGCTGCACATGGACATCGTGCGCGAGCGCCTCGAGCGCGAGTACGACCTCGAGCTGCTGGCGACGATGCCGAGCGTCGAGTACGAGGTGACGCTGACCGACGGCGCCGAGCTCGCCGTCCACAACCCGAACGACATGCCCGATCCGGCGCGGATCGCCGAGGTGCGGGAGCCGGTCGTCGAGGTCAGCATCCTCACGCCGAAGACGTACATCGGCGCGATCATGGAGCTCTGCCAGGAGCGGCGCGGCGCGAGCACGGGGATGCACTTCCTCTCCGCCGAGCGGGTGCAGCTCACCTACCGGCTGCCGCTGGCCGAGATCGTCCTCGACTTCTTCGACCAGCTGAAGTCGCGCACGCGCGGGTACGCGTCGCTCGACTACGAGCCGGTCGGCAACGAGCCCTCGGACATGGTCAAGCTCGACGTGCTCCTCGCCGGCGAGCCGGTCGACGCGCTCTCGATGATCGTCCATCGCGACAAGGCCTACGACCAGGGCCGGGGCCTCGCCGAGAAGCTCCGCCAGAAGATCCCCCGCCAGCAGTACGACGTTCCGATCCAGGCGGCGATCGGCTCGCACGTCATCGCCCGCGAGACGATCAAGGCGTTCCGCAAGGACGTGACCGCCAAGTGCTACGGCGGCGACATCAGCCGCAAGCGCAAGCTGCTCGAGCGCCAGAAGGCGGGCAAGCGGCGGATGAAGCAGGTCGGCCGGATCGAGGTGCCCCAGGAGGCCTTCCTCGCCGTGCTCGAGCTCGACGGCAACGGGAGGAAGTAGCTCCCACCCATGGACCTCGGCCTGCGCGATCGCGTCTGCCTCGTCACCGGCGCCAGCCGGGGGATCGGGCTCGCCACCGCGCGCGGGCTCGCCGCCGAGGGCGCACGCGTCGTACTCACGGCGCGCGGCGAGGACGAGCTCGCCGCGGCGGCGGCGGAGATCGGCGCCGACCACCTCGCGCTCGACGTCACCGAGGCCGGCGCCGCCGGGCGCCTGCTCGCGCATGCCGGGCGCGTCGACGTGCTCGTCAACAACGCGGGGACGAGCGCCGTGAAGGCGCTGGACGAGCTCACCGACGAGGACTTCGAGGCACAGTGGCAGCTGAACGTCGTCGCCTCCCTGCGGCTCATGCGGGTGTGCGCGCCGGCGATGGCGGAGCGGGGCTGGGGGCGCATCGTCAACGTCGCCTCCTCCTCGGGCAAGCGCCCGTCGGGGACGAACGTCGCCTACTCGGTGGCGAAGGCGGCGCAGCTGTCGCTCTCGCGTTCGTTCGCCGACGCCTACGCGGCGCGCGGCGTGCTCGTCAACGCGGTCGCCCCCGGTCCCGTGGCCTCGCAGCTGTGGCTGGGCGAGGGCGGCCTCGCCGACCAGCAAGCGCAGGCGAAGGGCATCTCCCGCGGGGAGGCGCTCGAGGCCGCCCGGTCGCGCATCCCGCTCGGCCGGCTCGCCGAGGAGGACGAGATCGCGGCGGTCATCGTGTTCCTCTGCTCCGAGCGCGCGAGCAACGTCACCGGGGCCGCGTGGTCGGTCGACGGCGGCAGCGTTCCCGTGATCATCTGAGCGGCCCCGCTACGCTGCCCCCGATGCCCGTCAAGACCGACGCCATCGGAAAGACGTACGCCGCCGTCGTCTACGCGGTCGGTCGCGAGAAGGTCCGCGAGTACGCGCTGGCCGTGGGCGAGACGAACCCGCTGCACCTCGACGTCGAGGCCGCCCGCGCCGCTGGGTACGCCGACCTCGTCGCGCCCCCGATGTTCGCGGTCGTCTACTCCGGGGCCGCCGTGTGGCCGGTGATGGCCGACCCGGAGTTGGGCCTCGACGTCGCGATGATGCTCCACGCGTCGCAGGAGTTCGCGTGGGGTCCGGTCGTCGTCGCGGGGGACGAGGTCACCACCCAGACGACCGTCAAGGACGTCTCCGAGCGCTCCGAGCTCGGCTTCTACACCTTCGAGTCGGTGTCGACCAACCAGCGCGGCGAGACGGTCTGCACCGGCACCTGGACCTGCATCGTGCGGAGGGCGTGATGGACGCGAACGACCCGATCGAGCTGAAGGTCACGCCGGATCGCTATCTGACCGTTCGCTACGCGGGCGCCTCGGGCGACTTCAACCCGATCCACTTCGACGAGGACTTCGCGAAGAGCGTCGGGCTGCCCGGCCGGATCCTCCACGGCCTGTGGACGATGGCGCAGATCGCCCGCGCCCACACCGAGGCCGCCGGCGGCCCGGAGACGCTGAAGCGTCTCAGCGTGCAGTTTCGCGGCATGGGCGCGCTCGATCAGGAGATCACGGTGAAGGGCACGGTCGACGAGGTCGCCGACGGCGTCGTGCGCGTGAGCTCGAAGGCCGAGCAGAACGGCAAGGCGATCGTCAAGAACGCCCGGGCCGAGCTTGCCATCTAGGGTCGTTCCCGACGGACGCCGCACGCACCCTGACGTCCCCATCCTCGACGGCCACAACGACACGCTGCTCGCGCTCGAGACCGCGGCCCTCCGCGGCACGCCGTGGTCGTTCGCGGAAGGTCGCGACGACGGCGACCTCGACCTGCCGCGCGCCCGCGCCGGCCACTTCGCCGGCGGGTTCTTCGCCTGCTTCGTCCCCGGCGACCTCGAGGAGCCCACACCGTGGGCGGACGTCCTCGTCGTCACCGACGACGGCTGGGAGGTCCCGTACGCCGAGGCGGCCGACCCCGACCAGGTGCGCGCGGTCACGAGCGGCCTGATCGGCCGCCTCCACGGGCTCGAGGACGAGGGCTCGCTGCGGATCGCGCGCAGCGCCGCAGACGTCGAGGCGTCCCTGGCCGACGGGACTCTGGCGGCGATCCTCCATCTCGAGGGCGCCGAGGCGATCGACCCGGACCTGGCCGCGCTCCCGGACCTGTACGCGGCCGGCGTGCGGTCGCTCGGCCCCGTGTGGAGCCGGCCGAACGCGTTCGCCCAGGGCGTGCCGTTCCGCTTCCCCTCCTCGCCGGACACCGGGCCCGGCCTCACCGACGCGGGCCGCCGCCTCGTGCGCGCCTGCAACGAGCTGGGGATCATGGTCGACCTCGCGCACATGAACGAGCGCGGCTTCTTCGACGTGGCGGAGATCTCGTCGGCGCCGCTCGTCGCCACCCACACGGCAGCGCACGCGTTGACGCCGAGCGCGCGGAACATCACCGACGCCGAGATCGACGCGATCGGCGACTCGGGTGGCGTCGTCGGGGTGATCCTCAACGTGTCCGACCTCCGAGAGGACGGCCGGGGCGACCGGCCGGACATGCCGCTCTCGCGCTGGGTCGCCCACGTCGACCACATCGCCGGGCGCATCGGCGTCGAGCACGTGGCGCTGGGCTCGGACTTCGACGGAGCCGCGATGCCGCTCGACTGCCCGGACGCGGCCGCCGTGCCGCGCCTCCTCGACGCGCTCCGCGAGATCGGATGGGACGACGAGGATCTGCGCGCCTTCGCGCACGGCAACTGGCTCCGCGTGCTGAACGCCACGTGGAAAGGCTGACAGGCGAAATACAATCGACAGCGCCATGCTCACGCCGCGTCAAGAGCTCTTGCTGCGCCGCCTCGTCGAGGAGCACCTCGCGGCGGGTCAGCCCGTGGGCTCGAAGGTGCTCGCCGTCGGGATGGAATGGGGGCCCTCGACGGTCCGCGGCGAGCTCGCCTCGCTCGAGGCGCTCGGACTGCTCACGCATCCCCACACCTCGGCCGGGCGCGTGCCGACCGACGCCGGGTACCGCTACGTGGTCGACAAGCTGCTGCCCGAGACGCGCGACGCCCCGCCCGTGCCGGCGCTCGAGCTCACTCTGGTGCGCCGCGAGGTCGACGAGGCGATGCGGGTCACGACCGAGACGCTCTCCCAGGTCACGAAGCTCCTGGCGATCGTCTCCGCGCCGCCGATCCACACCGCGAGCATCCGCCACGTCGAGGTGCTCGTCCTCCAGCCGCAGGTCCTGATGGTCGTCGTCATCACCTCGACCGGAGGGGTCACGAAGAAGCTCTTCACGTTCGAGCACCCCGTCGACCCGGGCCTCGCGGACTGGGCCGGCTCCTACCTGAACGAGCGCCTGGTCGGGATCGGGCTCGGGGCGAACATGCTCCGCACGCGCCTCGCCGACCCGTCGCTCGGCGTCACCGAACGCGGGTTCCTGCAGACGCTCGCGCCCGCGTTCACGGGCCTCGCCGGGAGCAGCGGCGACGACATGCTCTACGTCGACGGCACGGCGCGGCTGCTCGCCGAGTCGCACGACCAGGACCTCTCGCGGCTGAACGAGATCGTCGACATGCTCGAGCGGCGCCGCTCGCTGCTCGAGGTCCTGCGCCATGCGCTCGACGAGCGCGACGTCTACGTCCGGATCGGCGCCGAGAACGAGACGCCGGCCCTCCAGTCCTTCGCCCTCGTCGGCGCCGCGTACGGCCTGCCGCGGCGGTCGCTCGGGACGGTCTCGGTGATCGGCCCGGTCCGGATGGACTACGCCACGGCGATCCGCTCGGTGCGTGACGCGGCGGCGCAGCTCTCGCGCTACATCGAAGACGTGTACGACGAATCCTGATGCCGGCGGACTACTACGCGGTGCTCGGCGTCCCTCGCGACGCCCCCGACACGGAGGTGAAGAAGGCCTTCCGGCGCCTCGCGCGCGAGCTGCACCCCGACGTCAACCAGGAGGACCCCGACGCCGAGTCGAAGTTCAAGCAGGCGGCGGAGGCCTACGAGGTGCTCTCCGACCCCGAGCGCCGGGCGACGTACGATCGCTACGGCGCCGAGGGCCTGCGCTCCGGCGGCTACGCACCGAACTTCGAGGCCTTCGGCTCCTTCGCGGACATCTTCGACGCCTTCTTCGGAGGCGGCGATCCGTTCTCGCGCGGCGGCGGCGCGATGCAGGGCGGCGACGTCGCGGTCGGCGCCGAGATCGACCTCGCCGACGCGGCGCGCGGCGCCACCGTCGAGGTCTCCTACGACGCGGTCTCCGTCTGCGAGCACTGCCACGGCAACGGGGCCGAGCCCGGCACGCCGATCGAGACGTGCGAGCGCTGCCACGGCACCGGCCAGCTCCGCGCGGTGACGCGGACGCCGTTCGGCCAGGTCGTCCGCGCCGCGCCGTGCGACGTGTGCGGCGGCGACGGCCGGGTGCCCAAGGAGCCCTGCCACGTCTGCCGCGGTCGCGGCCGGACCGTCCGGCGCGCGACGGTGAGCGTCGACGTCCCGGCCGGCATCGCCGACGGCAACCGGATCCGCATCACCGGCCGCGGCCATGCCGGCGAGCGCGGCGGCCCGTCCGGCGACCTCTACGTCCAGATCCGCGTGCGCGAGGACCCGCGGTTCGTGCGCGACGGCAACGACCTCGTGACCGTGATCGACGTCCCCGCGCCGCTCGCCGCGCTCGGCACGACGCTCGAGACGCCGACCCTGGACGGACCCGCCGACGTCGACATCCCGGCCGGCACACAGCCGGGTGAGGTGATCACGCTCCGGTCCCAGGGCATGCCGTCGCTGCGCCGCGGCCGAACCGGAGACCTGCGCGTCGTCGTCAACGTCGTCATCCCGCGACGCCTGTCCAAGCGTCAGCGCGAGCTGCTTGAGGAGCTGTCGGACACGATCACCGACGAGAACCTGAGCTCCGACGAGGGCATGTTCGCGAAGCTCAAGCGCGCGCTCGGAGGATGAGCTGATCCGCCTCGGCGTACGCGTCCGGCGCGAGGACGCCGAGCTCGTCCTCGCGGAGCTGCTCGCGCTAGCCCCGTCCGGCGTCGAGGAGGTCGAGGACGGCGCCACCGTCGAGTACGCGGTCTACGGCGCGCCGGGGGAGCTGCCGGAGCTGCCCCGTCTGCGGGCGGCGGCAGGCGACGCGCTCGTCGAGGTGACGACGCGGGAGGTCCGCGACGACTGGGCGGACCGCTGGCGCGAGTTCCACCGGCCGCTCGTGCTCGGCGACCGGCTCGCCGTGCGCCCGCCGTGGATCGAGGTTCAGTCGGCCAAGGTCGACATCGTCATCGACCCCGGCCAGGCGTTCGGCACCGGCGCCCACGCGACGACGCGGCTGTGCCTCGAGGCGCTCCTCGACCTCGAGCCGCGCGGTCCGCTGCTCGACCTCGGCTCCGGCTCGGGCGTGCTCGCGGTCGCCGCCGCGAAGCTCGGCTGGGGTCCGGTGACCGCCGTCGACCACGACCCGCTGGCGGTCGCGGCGAGCGCCGAGAACGCGCGCGCCAACGGGGTCGAGCTCTCGGTGGCGCGCTGCGACCTGCGCACCGGTCCGCTGCCCACCGCGCCCACGGTCGTGGCGAACCTGCTGCGCCCGCTGCTGCTCGTCTACGCCGAGCGCCTGGCCGAGCCGCCCGAGCGCCTGCTCGTCAGCGGCCTGCTCGCCGGAGAGGTCGACGAGGTCGCCGGCGCGTTCGCGCGCCGGGGAATGCGCGAGGCCCAGCGCCGCGAGCGCGGCGGCTGGGCCTCGGCATTGCTGTCGCGCTGGTCCTGAGGTCTACTGGATGCCGCGCGCCGAACGCTTCTCGGCCACATGGGAGTCGATGAGGCGCCGCGCACGCCCCAGGGCGCGGCGCCACTCATCACGATCCCCATCGCGGAGCGCATCTCGGGAGGACTCGTCCAGCAGCAGAGAGACCTCGAAGAGGGACTCGCGTCCGCTGGTTCCGGTCTCGATCAGATGCAGATTCACGAGCTTCTCGACCACGCCGCCAGCATCGACCACGAGGGTGTGAATTCGGGATGAGCGCGGTAGCGAAACAATGCCGCCCATGACCGATGTCACGATCGTCGGCGCGGGCCACAACGGACTCGTCGCCGCCGCGTACCTGGCGAGGGCCGGCCTGTCCGTCGAGGTATTCGAGCGCCGCGATGTCGTCGGCGGCGCGTGCGTGACCGAGGAGCTGTGGCCCGGGGTGCGCGCGTCACCTGGCGCGTACACGCTCTCGCTCCTGCGCGCGGAGATCATCCGCGACCTCGAGCTCCACCGGCACGGTCTCGAGGTCTCCGTCCACGAGCCCTACCTGTTCGCTCCGCAGCCGGACGGCCGCAAGGTCGTCACGTGGTCCGACCGCGCCCGGACCGTGCGGCAGCTCCGCGCCGACTGGTCGCTCGCCGACGCCAAGGGCTATTCCGCGTTCGCGACCCGCTGGGAGGCGGCGGCGGAGCGCGCCCGGCCGCTGATGCTCGAGCCCCCGGACCGGGACCGCTGGCTCGAGGCCGTCGGCCCCGAGATCCTCGAGGGCCCGATCGGCGGCGAGCTCGCCGGCATCCCCTCGCCTGAGGTGCGGGTGCCGTTCGCGATCCAGGGGTTGATCGGCACGCTCGCCGGCCCCGACGATCCGGGCACCGCGTTCGT
>JAOPZQ010000370.1 GCA_025964075.1 Solirubrobacterales bacterium
GACGCGGCGCCTGCTGGCGACGATCGCCCATCAGCTGCCGGTGGCCGAGACGGCCGACGAGGTTCCTGGGTTGAGCTCGCTCACGCCCCGCGAGCGAGAGGTGCTCATCGCGGTCGCACGCGGCCTCTCCAATGCGGAGATCGCCGACGAGCTCGTGCTCTCCGACGCGACCGTCAAGACCCATGTCGGCCGCATTCTGGCCAAGCTCGCGCTGCGCGACCGCGTCCAGATCGTCATCTATGCCTACGACCACGGCCTCGTCGCCCGGGGGAGCTGATGCGGAGGTAGGTCAGCCGGCGGGGTGGCGTCCGCCAGTCAGTCGGCGGCGAGGAGCCGGCGCAGCGGCGCGGCGGGCAGATCCTCCTTGGCGACGAAGGGCAGCTCGCAAATGCCGTCGGCGCCCCCGCCGTCGGCGCGCCCGACGCCGGTCATCGCGTCGGGGTCGGTCGAGGTCAGCACCACCCGTGGAGCCCACGGCAGTGCCGCGAGCTCGCGACCCAGATCGATCCCGTCGCGCCCGGGCAGCCCGATGTCGACGAGGGTCGCCTGCGGGTGCAGTGCGTTGGCGGCGGCGATCGCCGCCGCCGCGTCGTGCGCGGTCCCCACGACGTCGAGCCCCGCCCGCGCGAGGATGCGGCCGGCGAGGGAGAGGAACGACGGGTCGTCGTCGACCACCAGCACGGATCGTGCCATCGAGACGATGTTCCCACCCCGGCGGTCGCCCGAGGGTAGGGAGAACCAGAGATCCGGATCAAAGGATGGCGATCCCTACCAGTCACATACGGGAATTCCCGAGCAGGTTCTCCGGCCGATGGGTATAGGGCGGGACGCCGACACGCGAGACAGTTCCTGTGTGATGAGTCGAAAGAGAACCTCAGCGCAGGACGCAGTTCTCGTAGCTTCGGACGCGAGCGAGGACCGGTTCCCGTGGCGGACCGACCAGTTCCTCGAGACCTACGTGTGCTGGCGCGAGGAATGCGAGCTCGTCAAGCTTGCCTATGAGTCCTGGCGGGGCTCGTCCGCCAAGGACCAGAAGCTTGCCTTCGCCGCGTACTACGCCGCGCTCGATCGCGAGCAGCAGGCCGCGCGTCTGCTGGCCGCGGCGTCGGAGCGGATAGACGCTCCCGTGGGCTGAACCGACGACGACCCCGAGCTGGTGGCCGGTGCGGTCGAGGCGCTCGTGCGCTACCTCACCTTGGCCCGGCGCGCCGGCCGGCGCGGGCGATCACGGTGAACGCCTCCTGAACGGGCCGAGCTCCGTCGCACGACGATCGCGCGGGGAATCCGTTCCCTGCAGTCGAGCTATGCGGACGCGGGCATGCGCCTTGGCGACGTGCTTTCTGACGGTGCTGAGCGTCCGCCCGCCGGTCATCTCGGCGATCTCGTCGTAGCTGTACCCCGCGACCACGAGAGCGAGGTCTTGGCGCTGGCGATCCGGAAGGCTCGCGAGGATGCCGAGCGCTTCTCGAGCTTCGAGGGCATCGTCGATGCACCGGGCATCGGCGATCCCGGCCTCGCACGAGCTGGCAGGCAGGACCGCGTCGAGGTCCGTGCACCGGAGCTCGGCCTCGCACAGGCGGTAGGCCTCACGAGTGGCGACGACATAGAGCCAGCCGAAGATCGAGGTGCTGCTCGGCTTCGCCCGCAGGAGCATCGTCCAGGCGTTCTGGCACGCATCCTCGATGAGCTCGCGCGGGGCGTTGACGGTGAGGGAGACCGCACGCTGAAGGTCGCGGTGGTGGCGCCGGTAGAGCTCGGCGTTCGCGCTGCATGACGCGGCCGCGGCAATCTCTTCGACGTCCCGGTTCATGCCGTCGGTCCAGGCAGCACCGGGAGGATCCCGACGGCGCGGTCGAGGCGGCGCTGCACCCCCGGCCCAACCTAACTTGCAGTTCGAACGTCAGTCATGTGAAGAGGTTAAGCGGGCAAGTCGCGGTCATTTCCTGCTCCGATGTACGGGCCTGCCCCTCCCAATCACCGTCGCCGGCGCGGAACGAGCCGAGGCGCGCGTCGCGGCTTCGGGCCAGATACAACGGGTCCACGGGACAGCCCCGCGCCCCCACCGGCGGACCTAGCGTTTCACTTGACTCGACAACATCTTCAAGCAGGCCCGCCTTGGCGGCCGTGAAAGGTGCGATTTGACATGAAGCTGACCCGAAAGCATCTTGTGGGAGTCGCGACCGCCCTCAGCACGGTCGCCATCGTCGCCCCCGTATCGAGCGCGAGTGCCGCAGCCGTTCCTGCTGTCGCCCCGATCGGGGTCGGCGCGTGGGGCGGGTGGGGCGGCTTCGGTCTCCCGTTCACCGGCCCCATCCTTGGGCAGGGCGTCACGGTCGTCGGGCCCGTGATCATCACGACCGCCCCGTCGGTCTTCAACAACACCAACAACCAGGTGTCCGCCGGTGGCAACTGGTCCGGGGGGCAACTCGGCGGCTGAGGCGGGGCCTGAAGGCCGGCGCCAGGCGGTGGAGTGGGCCCGGCCGCTAGGCGATCGCCGCGAGCGAGACCTCCCAGAGCCGCTCGGCGTTGCCTGGGTCGAGCGCATACGGAGCGACGCCGCCGAGGCCGGCCT
This sequence comes from Solirubrobacterales bacterium, assembly GCA_025964075.1. Classification (GTDB taxonomy): domain Bacteria; phylum Actinomycetota; class Thermoleophilia; order Solirubrobacterales; family Solirubrobacteraceae; genus JAOPZQ01. Next base: position 2,573 of record JAOPZQ010000370.1, read on the forward strand.
CGCCCCGCTTGTGGATGACGGGAGCCTCGTTGCAGTCCTCGAAGTAGCGCCCGCCGATCGTCTCCGCCGCATCGTCCTGCGGGCCTGAGTGCGAGGTCAGAGGTTGGCCGGCGGGCTCATCGTGCCCCGCGCCGAAATCCGGGATGCACCCCGGGGGTGAGGCCTTGCTCGTCGGCCAGTCGCCGCAGCACCGCCGCGAGCTCCGCTCGCTCGTGGTCGTCGATCGCGGCGGTGAGGGCGCGTTCGTGCTCACGCGCGACGGTGGCGATCCGCGTCATGGTCTCGCGGCCCGCTGTGGTGAGCGACAGGGCGTAGTTGCGACGGTCCGCCGGATCACGGCTTCGCTGCACGAGCCCTCGGCTCTCGAGATCGTCGATCAGCGCGACAAGTCGGGGCGGGTGCATGCCGAGAGCGTCGGCGAGCGCGCGCTGGCTCTCGCCCGGGGCCTGCGCGAGACGACGCATTACGCCCGCCTGCTGCGGGGTCAAGTCGAGCGGCTTCAGCCGCTCGGCGAACGCCGCCGCCGCGTGCGCGCCGAGCTGGGCGAGCAGGAATGCCACCCCGCCGTCGCGCGCGGCCCGGTCGTGTCGGGAATCGCCTGGGGACGGCACAGCCGAAGAATACCGCTCAGGTGTAATAGATACGAGCAGTAATCGTTCTTGCTAGTATCGGATTGTGCCCGCTCCCCTCGCCGAACAGCCCGCTGCGATCCGCCACGTCGGGCCACCGCTCGTCCCGCTCGCCCTCATCGCTACGACGCTGTTCGTCGCGAGCCTCGTCGTGGGGGCCGCCGGGGGCGGACCGTTCCCGTCCCCGTACGACTCGGGGTCGGACGTGTTCGCGTTCTTCGCCGAGCACAGCACGACCGTGAGGGTCGCCGCCGCTCTCCAGTTCGCGTCCGCCGTGCCGCTGGCGATCCTTGCCGCGTCACTGTCGAGTCGCGTGCGGTTCCTCGGCTTCTCGCAGGTTCCCGGTGTGCTGATCGCGTCGACCGGCGGGATCCTCGCCAGCGGCATGCTCACGACGAGCGCACTCGTACAGTGGGTGCTCTCCCGACCCGGCGTCGCCACCGACCGGGCGATCGTTCGTCCGCTCGCGGATCTCGCTTTCGCCACCGGAGGCCCGGGACATGTCGTCTTCCTCGGCCTGCTCCTCGCCGGTCTCGCGGTCCCCGCTGCGATCGGCCATCTGCTCCCGAGACCGTTCTGGATCGCCGGCCTCGCACTTGCCGTCATCGCCGAGCTCTCGACGATCGCGCTCGTGTCCGAACCGGCGGCCGTCCTGCTCCCCATCGGCCGCTTCGGCGGCCTCGCCTGGCTCGTCGGCGCGGCGGCGCTCCTGCCCGCCCGTCGGAGCGCTCCGAGCCTCATCCCCGAAAGGACCCCGTCATGAGCACCAACCTGGACGGCCGCGTCGCGATCGTCACCGGCGCGAGTCGCGGCATCGGCGCCGCCACCGCACGCGCGTTTGCCGACGCGGGCGCGTCGGTCGCCCTCGCTGCCCGCGACCAGACCGCACTCGAGCGCCTCGCCGCCGACATCACCGCCAGCGGCGGAACCGCGCTGGTGGTCCCCACCGACATCGGAGATCCCGCCGCCGTGGAACGGATGGTCACCAGCACCGTCCGCGAGTTCGGCCGCGTGGACATCGCCTTCAACAACGCCGCCGGCGGCGGTCATCCGCCCACCCCACTGACCGACGTCGCCCTGGAGGACTTCGACAGCGCCCTCGCCATCAACCTGCGGGGCACCTTCCTCTGCCTCAAGCACGAGATCGCCGCCATGCTCGACCACGGCAGCGGAGCGATCGTCAACATGACCTCCACCGCCGGGCTGGAAGCCGTCGGCGGCCTCGCCGGCTACGTGTCGAGCAAGCACGGCATCGTCGGCCTCACCAAGGTCGCCGCCCTCGAATACGCCGGCCGGAACATCCGCGTCAACGCCGTCGCGCCCGGCCCCATCCTCACCGAACAGCTCCAGCGAGCCGGCGAAGCCGCTCAACACGGTGCCGCGCAGGCGATGCCGATGCGACGCGTCGGACGCCCCGAAGAGGTCGCCGCCGCCGTCACGTGGCTCTGCAGCGACGCTGCGTCCTTCATCACCGGCGCCACCGTCCCCATCGACGGCGGCAAGCTCGCCGGCATGGCCCCCTTCGCCCGCCAGAAGCCCGGCAACTGACCGCCGCGGTCCATGCCGACCTCAGCAACGGTCTCTAAACTGTGCGCGATGGATCCGCTGGTCGCACCACCTCTCGCCGACTCGTCAGGACCGGCCGGCGGCGAGCTCTCGTCTCGGCGGCCAGGTAGGTGCGAATTTGCAGGTCTTTCGCCGACGTAGCTCAGCTGGTAGAGCACTTCACTCGTAATGAAGGGGTCCCCGGTTCGAGTCCGGGCGTCGGCTTAGCGCAAACGGCCCCGTCAGTGTTGATGATCCGGGCCTTTGCATCTCTCGGGACGGAAGCCGTATTTCCCTGGCGGATTTCTCTGCGCGCCTTGATGACGGTCGTGGCTCCCGCAATCGCCGACGAGCGTGGGCTAGCCCGGCTCCCGAGTCAGGGGTCCTGTGCCGGATCTGAGTCGGTGTCGCTCATGGCGGCGATCGAGCGCGACGAGCACCGACACGTGTTGCGATACGTGTACCGCTCAGACAGCGATGACCCGGACCGCGACACCCGCCGCGCGACCGAAGGGACGACCGAGTTGCGGCTCGTAGGCCGGCCGGTCAAGGAGATCCAAGGCGCGTACTACGTCGAGCGGAACGGCGGAAGGGAAAGATCGCCTTCG
>JAOPZQ010000372.1 GCA_025964075.1 Solirubrobacterales bacterium
GTCGCGCGTCGCCAAGCCCGACGGCGTCGTCGTGATGACGACCTGGGTCGCCGAGCACATGAACGGCCGGCTGTTCGGCGCCATGGCGCCCTTCATGCCGCCGCCGCCCGACGGCGTCGAGCCGCCGGCCGTGTGGGGCGACGAGGAGCACGTGCGCGCCGTCTTCGCTCCCACGGGGCGCTCGATCACGATCGAGCGCGATGTGACACCCGTCGAGTTCCCCTCACTGGACGAGTACCTCGACTTCATGTCGGCCGTCCTGGGCCCGGTCGCCGCGAACCGCGCGCGCCTCGAGCAGGAGGGCCGGTTCGACTACCTGCGCGCCGCGATGCGCGAAGTGTTCGCACCCTTCAACGAGGCCGACGATGGCGCGTTCCGCGCGAGCCCGCAGTACCTGGCTATCACCGCGCGCTAGTGGGTCGGCCATGAACGTTTGACCGGAAACTCGTCGTGCGCGGCGAACTTGGGAGGCATCTCGACCTATGGAGGTGGCGATGCGTCCCCCGGAGGTGTTCGTCCGTGAGCTCTCGCCGGAGGAGGGCTCGCGGTTGAAGTCGATCTCCAAGAAGGCCAGGTACCAGTCCAAGCGCCAGCGGGCGATGATCGTGCTGGCGTCATCGACGGGGATGAGCGCGCCGCAGATCGCGGGTCTGGTGGGCAGCGATGAGTCGCATGTGCGCAAGGTCATCCACGCGTTCAACCAGGAGGGGTTCGGCTCGTTGGACCCTGACGATCGGGGCGGGTGTCCCAAGAAGACCACGCCCGAGCAGCGCGACCAGATCATCGCGGTCGCGCGCGCGCCCGCCCCGACACGCAGGGCGTCGCGCTGACGCGCTGGTCGCTGGCCAAGCTGTCAGAGCACCTGGCCGGCCTGGGCGTCGTGCTGTGCGAGGAGGCGCTGCGCCAGACGCTGCGCGCGGCGGGCTTGAGCCATCAGCGCACCAGGTCGTGGAAGTGGAGCCCGGACCCGGACTTCGCCGAGAAGGCCCAGCGGGTGCTGGGGCTCTACCGAACTCGGCCCGACGACGGCGTTGTCGTCTGCTTCGATGAGATGGGCCCGATCCAGCTGATCCCCCATCACGGCGCGGGCTGGGCCAAGCACAAGCGGCCCGAGCGGATGCGCGCGACCTACTCCAAGAAGCTCGGGGTGCGCTACCGGTTCGGCGCCTATGACGTGCACGCCGACCGGCTGCACGGCCGGCTGCGTGCGCACAAGAACGCCGGCGAGGTACTCGCGTTCTACAAGCAGATCCGGATGCGTTATGACCCCAAGCTGCGGATCTATCTGATCGCCGACAATCTCTCCACGCACAAGACCCCGGCGATCCGCGACTGGGCGGCCGGCGCGAACACCGAGCTGGTGTTCACGCCGACCTACGCCAGCTTCCTCAACCGCATCGAGTGCCACTTCTGGGGCATCGGCGAGTTCGTCATCAACAACGCCGACTACCCCGACCGGGACGCGCTGGCCAAAGCGATGGCCGACCACATCCGCTACCGCAACGGCCCCCACCGCGACCAACGCCTCATCGCCCGCCGAACGCAAACTCCTGATCGCCGCCTGACCGATGTCATTCCCGGTCAAACGTTTCTCGCCGACCCACTAGCACATCGCCCGACGCGTGCGGACGCGTCAACGATGGAAGGAATCGGGTTCCTGAGGTAGAAGTGACGCTTCGGTTCGGTCCAGCTTTGGGCATGGGCACATGGCGACTGGCGCGGGAGACGTGCGAAATCGCCGTGGGGGGCCCGCAGGCGCCTTTGAGGCGCCCACGGCGGCGGCTCGAACCGTGCTGCGTTCCCAAACAAGGAGTCCCACTTGCGTCTCGCACGCACCACGCGGCCCTGGCTGCTCGCGCCGCTGGCGCTGGCCATCCTGGCTCTCGCGCCGTCCGTCGCCTCGGCGACGGTCACCACCTCGCAGATCACCTCACCGGGTGATCCCTACTATCGCCTCGACGACTCGAATGCCAGCGCCGCCGATCGTCAGATCACGGTGTCGGGCACGACCGACGGCACCACGAGCGACGCCGTCGACCTGCGCTGCTACTACGGCTACTGGGCGGGCGGCAGCCAGGATTACTACACGCTGGCCACCAGCGTGCTGGTGGACGCCGACGGGTCCTTCAGCTACACGGGCGACATCTCGCCGCTGTCGGGCAACCAGCAGGCCTGCCGGCTGATCGCGGTCCCGTCCGGCTCCTCCCCTGGCCTGGCCGACTTCCACGGCCCGCGCGTGGCGGTGACCTACCTGGAGAGGTGGACGACCCAGTTGCAGGACGGCTCGCAGGCCGCCACCGACTACTACGTCGACTCGCCGGGCTTCAAGGGCGCGCCGCAGTACGAGTCGGCGGGCGACGAGGGTCTCTACAACTACTACGGCGTCACCAACCGCCAGAACTTCGGGCGTGCCAACTACGCCTCCTGGAGCGACGGCGCCGGGCTCTTCGACTACTCCTACCGCAGCGGTGAGTCGGGGATCCAGGTCGACGGCAAGAACGCCTACAACAACGCCAACGCCCCGTCCTTCGACCCCGGCCCGCCCGCGACCTATGGCAAGCCGCCCGGGTACGAGCCGCTGGCGTCCGACGTTCAGGTCAGCCCGACGACCGGCGACGTGAAGATCACCGAGTCAACGCCCCTCTACATCTGCCCGGGCGGTGCCTTCCCGGGCACCGACTCGTCCAACTGCCCGACGCTTGAGAAGACCGGCGTGCGCTTCGACCGCACGATCCTGCAGCAGCAGGACGGCCTCGTGATCCGCGTGTCGGACAACTACGTGAGCACAGACGGCAACGTCCACCAGGTCAAGCTGCATTACTACAACAACGCCTACCTCGCCAATGGGCCGATGTGGCAGCTTGCGGGCGAGCAGGGGTACGGCGGGGTGGGCGACGGCACGACCGTCGACAAGCCGGCGACGCCGGGCTCGGCCGTGGCGCACGATTTCTACACCGGGATCCCCTATTGGGAGGCCTTCGCCGGCCTCACCTGGCTGACCCAGCCGGACAGGCTGCAGTTCGGCTCCTACTACGAGCCCTACGCCGACTACACCGTCGGGGTCCCGGCCGGTGGCGCGTCACCTGTGACGCAGGTCTTCACGGCGGCGCGCAGCAGCGAGGAGACCGAGCAGCTCGCGAGGACGGTCGAGGACTCGGCCGGCTCGCCCGTCGTCGAGATCACCGCCCCGGCCAACGGCACCGCGGTCGACCACGCCGACGTGACCGTCCAGGGCACCGCCCGCGACAACAAGGGCGTCTCGACCCTCAAGGTCAACGGCGTCACGGCGACGATCGCCGGCGACGGCACGTGGTCGGTGCCGCTGCACCTCGCCCCCGGCGACAACGCGATCAGCGCGGTCGCGCAGGACGCCCAGGGCAACACCGGTCAGGCGCAGGTCACGTTGACCTATGTCCCGCCGGTCGCGCCGAAGCCCGGTGAGCCCGCCAAGCCGCCGGTGCTCTGCAGCGTCCCCGCCGTCAAGCGTGGGGCGACGCAGACGACCGCCAAGAAGGCGATCGTCAAGGGCAACTGCAAGGTCGGGAAGGTCACCAAGGCCCGCAGCCGCAAGGTCCGCAAGGGCCGGGTCATCTCCATCGCGCCGCGCGCGGGCTACATGCTCGTCCCGGGCGCGAAGGTCGACCTCCGGGTGAGCTCCGGCAAGCCCGCCAAGTAGCAGGACCGCAGGACCCCGGGGCCCCGGGCCGCCATCACGGCGGCCCGGGCCGCGGCCCGTTCAAGCTCGAGCGCCAACGCGCCGATGAACGCCCGTCCGGCTTCGTGCCAAAGGAGATGCTGTGCGTCGTCGTCTCGCACTTCTCGTCTCCGTTGCCGCCCTATCGGGCGGCGTCGCCGCTCTACCGGCCGCCACCCCGACCGTCGCCCTCGCCAAGAGCTGCAGCGGCAGCTTCACCCACGCGGTCATCAACGGGGCGGAGAAGTGCCTCCGCCGTGGCCAGTACTGCGCGCACGCCGCCGATCGGCAGTACCACCGTTACGGGTTCTCCTGCCGCAACCGCGACGCTCGCGGCAGCTACCACCTGACCTGAGATGCGTGTGCGCTTGCCGGCCGCTGCGGCGGCGATCCTGGTGGTGGGGTGCGGACTCAGCGCAGGCGGGGGCACGCAGGCGACGAAGACCGACACGGGCACGTCTGCGGCAGCGCCCAAGCCCATGGCCGCGACCCGGACCACGCCCACCGCGGCCACGAACAAGCCGCGCGATATTGCCCGCTCGGCGGTCATGACGGCGTGCGACGCGAACATCCTCGCGAAAAGGGGCACGACGTCGGGCCTGTTCGCCCAGAACGTCTTCTACGAGTTCTGGCAGGCCGAGCTGAACGGCGACGACGCGGTGAGGGCGTACAGCCCGGTGTCGCAACGTACGTACGACCTGGCGTGCGTCGCCGACGCGACCATCGTGTGTCGCGGGAGCGACGGGTCGGAGGTCCGGTTCTCCAGAGCGGCGCTCGACGGATACGACAGGGCACAAGCTGACGCCTTCCGGTGCG
>JAOPZQ010000527.1 GCA_025964075.1 Solirubrobacterales bacterium
AGTCCCGCCACCCCGGCCGCGTGATCCGCGTGGTCGTGCGTCAGCGCGATGCCGCCGGCGCCGCCGCGCGCCGCCGCCGCGGCCGCGACGGCGTCGAGATGCCCGGCTTCGTCGGGACCCGGGTCGACGATCCATGCCGGATCGCGCCCGACGACCCACGTGTTCGTGCCCGACAGCGTGAACGACCCGGGATTCGGCGCCCGGACGAGCTCGACGTCGAAGTCCGCGGGCTCGCTCAACGCGGATCCAGACGGTAGACGGGACCGTTCAGCGACAGGGCGTACACGCGCCGCGATTGATCCACGCCGAACGACGAGAGCGCCGGCACGGTCAGATGCATCGCGCTCGGGCTCGCGCGCCCCGGATGCAGCCGCGCGCTCTCGAGCGCGCCGTCGCAGAAGTCGCCGTACACGTAGCGCCCGCGCAACGCCGGCAGCCGGGGGTCGCGGACGACGTAGCCGCCGGTGATCGAGCACCGCCCGTTCGTGTGCCGGTAGGTGACGACGGGGAACTTCGCGTGCGGCGCGCTGCCCGCGGCGTGGTGCAGCCGTCCTTCCCATTCCCGCCATCCGTAGTCGGCGCCGCGCGCGCTGCCGCGCGGTGAGAAGTCGATCTCCTCCTCCTGGTTCTGCCCGACATCGGCGATCGCCAGGTCGCGGCCGTCGAAGGCGAAGCGCCACGGGTTGCGCAGGCCGTACGAGTAGATCTCGGGCCGGGCGCCCCGGCGCCCGACGAACGGGTTCGAGGCCGGGACCGAGTAGGGCCGGCCGCCGGACTGCCGGGGATCGATCCGGAGGAGCTTCCCGAGCAGCGTGCCCAGGAACTGCGCGTTGCCCGTCCCGGCCCGGTGACCGGCGCCGACGTCGTCCGACGCGCCGCCGTCGCCGTAGCCCGCGTAGAGGAAGCCGTCGGGGCCGAAGGCGATCAGCCCGCCGTTGTGGTTCTGGGCCGGCGGGTGGTTGATGAACAGGACCTGCCGGGCGCTGCCCGGGTCGGCGACGTCGGGATTCCCCGAGCGCCGGTACTCGACGAGATGGGTGTCGCCGGCGAGGTCCGTGTAGTCGACGTAGAACCGCCCCGAGGTCGCGTAGTCCGGCGCGAACGCCATCGAGAGCAGCCCCTGCTCGCTGCCGGAGCTCACCTTCCCGGACAGCGACAGGAACGGCTGACCGAGCACGCGTCCGTCCTTGACGATCCGGATCCGCCCGGCCTTCTCGACGACGAACAGGCGATGCGCGTCGCCCGGCGGCGAGATCAGGTAGGTCGGCTGGTTGAACGTCCCGATCTGCGTGAGCTTCACGCCAGGCGCTGCGATCACCGCTTGGGGCGAGCGTCCGCCGCACGCCGCGATCGTCAGGGCGAGCGCGACGACGACGACGGTGCGGGCCCGCATCGGGGCCAGTCTGCCAGAGGCCTCCTCTGGAGCGCCCGCTCGCGCAGGCCCAGCACCACGAGGAACCCGACGACCCGCGCGGCACGCTCCAGTGCCTCCGTGTACCGTCCTGTACGGTACCGTTCAGTACGCAACCGTTCCGGGGGTTAGGCTTCCCAGATGGCCTCCTCGCAGCCGCCGCCCGCGTCCCTCGCCCCGCCGCCGCCGAGCGTGTCCTTCCTGCTGGCGATGCTCGGCGCCGACTCGGTGCAGGCGTTCGCGGGCCGGCTCGCGCCGCTCGACCTGCACCCCCGGCAGTTCGGGCTCTTGCGCCAGCTCGCCGCCGCCGAGGGGCGCTCCCAGCAGGCGCTCGCCGAGGCCCTGCACATCCCCAAGAGCCGGATGGTCGCCCTGATCGACGACCTCGAGTCGCGCGGCCTCGTCGAGCGCCGGCCCAACCCCACGGACCGCCGCGCGCGAGCGCTGTACCTGACTGCGAAGGGGCGCAAGCTGCTGGGCCGGGCGATCGAGCTCGCGACCGAGCACGAGCAGGCACTGACCGCCGACCTCTCCGCGACGGAGCGCGACCAGCTGATGACGTTGCTGCGACGCCTGCCGATGACGCGCGGCCGGCCGCCCTGGGTCCACCCCAGGAACTAGGAGGCGCCTGAAAAAGTCCGGCACCCCCGGATGCGGCCGTGGACACGTCCACGACCACCCCGGACGCACCGTCCTGATTTTCAGGACCCTCCTAGACCTAGACGAGCGCGCCCGGGATCGTCTCGCCGCGCGCGCGCCGCCGGCGCTCGGTCCGCGCGACGTCGTCGAAGAACCGCGTGTTCCCCCCGCGCCGCACGACCGACGGCGTGAGCGGCCGCGACGCCCGCACGCCGGCGACCACGCTGCGGAACGCAGCCGCGTGCGCCGCCGTCCAGCGCACGCCGTAGAGCTCGCGGACGAGCGGCGGCAGCATGCCGAGCATGATCAGGTTGTGTACCCGCATTGCCGGCTGGCTGCGGGCGGGCACGGGGATCTCGAACAGGATCGCCGAGCCGACGTGGCGGGCCTCGTCGGTCAGGTGGACGTCCGCCGAGGCGAGGGAGTCGGTCCAGTAGGCGCGGAACTCGGCGTACGACGTCGGCGCGACGTCGCGCGGCATGCCGAAGAGCTCGCCGAAGCGGACGTAGTCCTGCCACAGCGCGTCGCGCTCGTCGGCGTCGAGCCGCCCGACGAGGAGCTCGTAGAACGCCTGGGCCGAGTCGGCGATCACCGCCACCGTCCACAGCATCAGCGCCGGATCGAACGCGGAGTAGGGCGTGCCGGCGACGACGGGCCCGGCGTCCTCCGGCAGCGTCCCCCGCACGTCCTCGTGGAGCCGGTGCACGAACGCGAGCACGCGGTCGGCCTCGCCGCGGGAGCCGAAGAAGATCGTCTCGAACGCCTTGGCCGTGTGGGTCAGGCGCTGGAAGGGCTTGTCCATCGCGTTGCTGTGCCGCCGGGTGCCGATGAAGTTGAGCGGCATGATCGCCCCGATCGCCAGCGCCCGCTGCCCGTAGAGCAGGCCGACGGCACGCTCCTCGTGGACGCGGCGCAGGATCGAGGTCGCGCGGGGGAAGTAGCCGTAGTCCGTCATGCCGTGCCTCCTCTTGCGCGCTTCGCCGCCCGGGCGCGCCGCCGGGCGATCGCGACCGCGCCTTCGCCCGTGATCACGAACAGCTCGACCACGTCCTCCACCAGCCGCTCCCGCGTGACGTGCAGCCGCCCGTCGAGCCAGGCGATGACGAGCTCGGCGATCCCGCCGACGAGCAGCGCGGCCGCGACGTCGCCGATCGGGTCGGGGTCGCCCTCGACGCCGTAGAACTCCCGCGCGCGAGCCGCGACCAGCTGCGACATCCCGTGGAGCGTCTCGAGCCGGCGCCGGGCGAGCGCCTCGTTGCCCAGCGCCTCGACGAACGCGATCCGCGCCCAGCGCGGGTCCTCGGTGACGAACTCGACGAAGGCCCCGATCGCCGCCTCCGCCTTCGGGTGCGCCTCCTCAGGCGCCGTGACGTAGGCGACGAGGATCCGCTCGGTCGCCTCCGCCAGCCCCCGGTCGAACACCGCGAGCAGGAGCGCGTCGAGGTCGCCGAAGCTCTCGTAGAAGTAGCGCGGGTTGAGTGCCGCGCGCTGGCAGACGCGGCGCACCGTCGTCCCCGACCAGCCCTCGGTGCCCAGGAGCTCGAAGCCCGCGTCGAGCAGGCGCTCGCGCCGCGCCGTCCGGCGCTCGTTCGCGCTCGCGCCTCCATATCGGCCCGTAGGGGAATCAGGCAACACGCGTTGCCAATGCTACGCCATCGGGCAACAGGTGTTGCCAGACCCCCGGCGCTCCGAAGCCCGGGGGCGGCGGATAGACTGGACCTCCTTCGGGGCGTGGCGCAGCCTGGTAGCGCGCGCCGTTCGGGTCGGCGAGGTCCCCGGTTCAAATCCGGGCGCCCCGATTACAGTGCTCATCGGCAATCCGCCGCGTGCGGATTTGCCACGCCCGTTCCCTCAGCCCGCTCGGACCCGTCCGGGAACTGCCAGGCACCGCGCACCGCCAAGCACCCTCCAGGTCGTGGGCCCCGCGGGTCGATCAGCGCCCCCCGCTTTGAACTTCCGAGCGCGTGAAGCCCTCCAGCGCGTAGCGGTGCGGGAACATCCGCCGGAACATGGCCCGCGTCTGCTGCGGCAACCCCGCCTCGTCGCAGACGGCGTCCCAGTGTTCCTCGATCGCGGTCAGCTGCCCGTCGACGATCTCGCGTGCCTCGACGGCGCTCAGGCCGTACAGGCCAGCGCGCTCGATGCAGCCGGCGATCTGGCTGAAGCGAAACGGGTCCTCGGGCAGGCCGATCATCATCGACTGGGTGGCTTCGCCGCCGCCACGCACGTACGTGCAGATGTCGTAAGCGGGCGTGAGGGTGAGCCCGTCGCCATCCCAGAACGCAGCGTGGTTGCGGGCGTGATCGTCGGTGTTTCCCGACAGGATGTTGAAGGTGATCCGCGCGAACAGCTCGCGCAGCGTCTCCTGTGGATCACGGAAGCGCTCGCGGATGATCTGCGCCAGCCGGGCGTAGCTCGCCTCGCGCGGAGCCATCTCCGGGATCCCGAGCAGCGTCAAGGCTGAAACCATCGCGCGGCGCCGACGGGTACCGCGAATCCTGTCGAAGCGCTCGACGAGAAGCACATCCTTGCCACCACCCGCTGAGGTCAACCTGACCGGGGCGACCCGAAGCCCGCATAGCGAGGCCATGCGCATGGCCAGGAACTCGCCGCGCACGATGGGGTAAGAGTCGGTAAGGGCCTCGAACTTGGCGATCATCTGCCGGTCGTCGTCTCGCAACAGCACCTTCGGACGTGCGCCGCCGACCGAGCTTCCCGCCGCCAACGCAGCCTCCAGCTGCTCCGGGACGGGTTCTCCCGCCTGGATAAGGTCTGACGCCCGCGCCAGGTCTTCCAGAGACGCGGTTTCTTCGCCCCGCGGCCGGTACTCGGTGGGGGATCCTTGGAAGTCCAGCGCTCCGATCCGGTTTGACCCGGAGCTGAGGAGGTACGTCAGCTCCGAGAGTGCGCCCGCGTCGGCCTGGCCGGGACCGAGCAGCTTGTTGATGATCACGCGGCGTCCCCATGAATCCGGCCCGGCGTCCAGGATGCAGTTGGCCACCTCGAAGCCGTCTGGCGGTTCGATCACACCGGGACGCAGGGGAAGCTCCGGCTCGTAGATCGAGATCGCGTCGCTTCGAGCTTGATAACTCCTGCCGTAGCCGAAGATCAGCTGATCGGCGCGCTGGTCAAGGCGCCCGGCGACCACCGGTTCCTCCGCCCCGGGAAGCCAGATCCACACGAACGCCGTCTGCGGCGCGCCCCCGTCAGAAGTCATAGTCGGGCTCCACGGCTTGTGGCCGTACGCGGCGGGCCAGCAGCGTCGCACGCTCCTGGGCACGAGCGGCCTCAGATGCGAGCCGCCGGCGATCGTCGAAGAACAGCGGAACGCCAACGAGGACCGCTAGGTCAAAGGCAGTTCCCAGCGCGACACTTGGGTCCCCGTGCTCGACCTTGAGCAAGGTGTCCTTGCTGATCCCCGCCCGCTCAGCCAGGTGCCGAACCGTCCAATCGCGCTGAATCCGGGCCTGCCTGATTTGCGCCCCAAGCAGCCCGGCGGCGTGCCGCACGGTCTCCGAGTATTCGCGCTTTCGTCCCATATTGTCCTAGAATACTCTGACTTAGGCCGATAAGGACTATTATTTTGGGACAGCCGGCCGGCGCGGCACTACACTAGGCCGATGGCTCGTCGCCTGCGCTAGATCTCGATCTCGCGGCCGACCCCGGACTCCCGCGCCGCGCTGACGACGAGCGCCGCCGCCGCGGCGTCCTGGACGGCGACGCCGACCGACTTGTACAGCGTGATCTGGTCGGGCGAGGTCCGGCCGGTCCGCGTGCCGAGCACGAGCTCCCCGATCTCGGCGTGGACGTGGTCCTCGCCGATCAGGCCGTCGGCGATCGGCTGGATCAGGTCGTTGCTGCCGGCCGGGGGCGGCGCGAGCGCCGATGCGCGGGACTCGACGCAGACGAGGGCGTCGACGACGGTCGCGTCGTCGACCTCGCGGCCGCCGTAGCCCACCGAGGTGACGTGGACGCCGGGGGCCAGCCACGGCCGCCGCACGACGGGCTCGGCCGCGTGCGTCGTCGCGCAGGCGATGTCGGCGCCGTCGAGCGCCTCCTCGTAGGAGCGCGCCGGGCGCAGCGGCAGGCCGAGCTCGGGCCCGAGCTCCTCCGCGAGCGCCTCCGCCCGCGCGCGCTCCCTCCCCGCCACGCGGATCTCGCGGATCCGCCGCACCCGCACCATCGCGCGGGCGTGCGAGCGCGCCTGGACTCCGGTGCCGAGGATCGCCAGCACCGACGCGTCCTCGCGCGCCAGCAGCCGCGCCGACAGCGCGGAGCCGGCACCGGTGCGCACGGCGGTGATCTCGGTCCCGTCGAGCAGCGCGACCGGCGACCCCGTCTTCTCGTCGAACACGGCGATCAGCGCCTGGTGGGTCGGGATCGCGGTCCCCTCGTTGCGCGGGAAGAGCGTCACGAGCTTGCTCGCCAGCACCCCGATGGCCGGGACGTAGGCCGGCATCGCGCCGAGGAGGCCGTCCCGCTCCTCGACGAAGGCGGCGATCCGCGCCGGGACCGAGGCGCGACCCGCGCTCAGATCCGCCATCGCCACCGCGAGCGCGTCGATCAGCTCGTCGAGGTCCAGCAACTCCCGGACCTCGGCCCGGCCGAGGAGCAGCATGGCGCCGATCCTACGCGGCCGGCGCGGCTGGGATCAATGACCGCCGAGGCCGCCGACGACGGTGCCCACGGTCTGCGTCGCAGCGGCGACGGTCTGCGAGACGTCGGCCGCGGTGTCGCCGACGGCCTTGGTGGTGGCCGGGGCGACATTCACGCCGACGTGTAGCGGCGTCACGGAGACGTGCACGTCGTTCGTGCCGGGGCCGGACACGCTCGCCTGCCCGCCGTGACCGCCGCCGGAGCCGATGCTCAGCAGGGCCCGACCGTTCCCGGAGGAGCCGGAGCCGCCCGACGTCGTCGAGCTCCCGGCGGCGCCGCTGGCCGGCTCGACCTCGCCGCGCGTGGCCGTCCCCAACGGGCGCGCCGGCGTCGGGCGCGCGCCC
>JAOPZQ010000528.1 GCA_025964075.1 Solirubrobacterales bacterium
GCGTGCGACCGCCGGCTCGCTGAGCGCGACGCTGACGGCGACCGGGGCCTTGGGCGCGATCAGGCCGGGCGCGGGCGCGGCCTGGAGCAGCAGGGGATGCGCGGACGCGGCCGCCGGCCCGGCGCACAGGGCACCGAGCGCGACGGCCGCGCCGAGGAGGAGACGGCGACGCATGGGGCGAGTCGCGCTAGGTGCGCTTCGCCTTCCGCGCGTGCGTCTTCGTGCGCGCGCTCACCTTCACGCGCGAGTGCGCCCGCGCCTTCTTCTTCGCCCGCTTCGCGTGCGCCGTCGCCCCGCGCGGGGTCGTCGGCGCGTTGTCGGGGCAGATGCCCGGCGGGCAGACCCACAGCTCCGAGTGCGGCTTGTAGAAGCCGGCATCCGGGGACCCGGGCCAGTTGCGGCGGTTGAAGTTGACGCCGAGGGCGCCGGTGTTCTCGTCCCGGAAGTCCTCGTCGTAGCTCAGCGCGCCGTTCTTGTCGATGTTCACCGTGTAGAACCGATGGTCGCCGTCGACGCCCGTCCTCGAGACGAAGTAGTCCGAGAACGTCAGTCGGTACGGCACGCCGTTCTGGTCGAGCGAGTGGTTGTCCAGGGCGCCCCAGTGCGGGCCGCCCGAGGTCGGGTCGTGCACCACGAGGTCGGAGATCAGGTGCGGGCAGTCCGCCACCTGCTCACCCTTGGCGAGCTTGTGGAACAGCTGGATCCCGGTCAGGTCGTAGCCGCCGGTGTGGATGCCGCGCGACAGGTCGCACAGCAGCGTTCCGTTGTTCGCGGCCACGATCGTCTTCGAGATGTCGATGTCGTAGACGAGCTTGCCCTGGCCCTGGTCGAAGTAGTTGTCCGACCCGGGGTTGCGACCCTGCACCGCCCGGAACAGGATCCGGTTGTTCGGAGCCACCTGATGCCACGCGCCACCGGCGCAGCCACCCGGCTCGTCGATGAACTTCGCGTTCGGGTCCTGCCCGGAGAGCAGCTCGCTCAGGCCGTCGTTCCAGACCTGCTTGATCCGGCCCGAGAAGTCCCCGGTGGCCTTCGTGATGTCGGGGACGAGGAAGATGCCGCCGCCGCACATCGAGCCGGCGAAGATCGCCTTCGAGTCGAGGCCGTTGTAGAGCCGCTTGGCGTCCGGCCACGTCTTCGCGTCCTCCATGATCCCGTACTGCTCGTGCGCACGCTGGGCGGGCTGCAGCGGCCCGTTCGGCACGTGCGCGACGCCGATCAGCTTCGGCTTGTCCGGGTTCGACGTGTCCCAGGAGCGGACGGTCGGCCGGAACGCGTACTTGTCGATCGTCTTCACCGGATCGAGCACGATCTCGCGCGGCTCGGCATAGTCCGCCGTCAGGCCGCGGTTCAGGTCGTTGCGGAACTGGATCCCATGCGGGTTGGCGCACGTGCCCAGCGGCCGCGCCTCGCGGATCGTGCACGGCTCCTTGAGCCCGTTCGGGTCTCCGGTGAGGATCCCGCCGATGTTGCCGGCCGGCACCTCGGACTGCTGGACGAGACCCTTCTTGGCGTCGGGCTTGTACGTCACGAGCTCGCCCGGCGAGCCGCCGAAGTTCGCGATCGGTCCGCCCATCAGCGTGAGCGTGAACCGGCCGTCCTTCCCCTTCTCGAACGCGTCGGCGATCGTGCCGCCGAGGTGCTGCGTCGGGTCGGAGATGTTCGTCAGCTGCAGGTTGGGGATGTCCTTCGGCGAGAGCACGAAGACCGTGCCCGTGTAGAGGCCGCCCGCGACGATCGGGTCGCCGTCGTGCCACTCGTACTGCATGTGGTGCGCCTCGTTCTCGATGCCCCACGGCAGCGGCAGCTGCACGAAGTTGACGACCTGGCCGTACTCGGGGTTCAGGCTCCCGTCGATGTTGAGCTTGCGCTCGTCGATCACCTGGAAGCCGTCGAGGCCGGGCAGGAACTGCGGGTTCAGCAGGTCGAGCAGCCCCTGGGGGTTGATCGTCGCCTGCGTGACGAGCTGACCGAGCTCGGCGCCGTAGACGTCGGCGACGTTCTGCTTCGAGGACCAGACGACGTTGTACTCCGGCTTCGCGAGCGGATTCGGCGCGGCCGCCGTGTGGTTCTGCCACGCCGCCTGCGCCGCCTTCCAGTCCGCGGTCGCCTTGTCCCGATTCGCGATCGCGCCGGGGATCGTGTTGTTCTTGACCTGGTCGAACTGGACCGCACGCGACAACGTGTTGACCAGCCACTGTGGGTTCAGCGGCAGGTCGCCGAGCTGGCCGCCTCCCCCGGTGTCCGCGACCGTCAGGGCCGGGGCGCAGAGCAGCACGGCCAAGCTCACGACGGCGCCGAGCGCCGTCGACAAGGTTCGCCGCCGGCGTCGCCGGTGGCGTGTGTCCCCCGCCATGTGCACGTCCTCCAGAACTTGTGGTTTGGATGGTGCGCGGCGACTCCCGCAGCCGCGGCGCGGAATATTAGCAATAAACCTGATCGACTAACTGAGGATTATTAGGGGCAGGTCTTGCTCTTCTAATGCATGGCCGGAGCGCTACCTTCGGCGCGCCGAATGCAAGACCTGACCCCGAGGAGGGTCCTGAAAAACAGGACGGTGCGTCCGGGGTGGTCGTGGACCGAGCCGGGCGGTCGGCGAAGCCGAAGGGAATACTGGTGGTATTTCCGAGGATTCGGCGG
>JAOPZQ010000566.1 GCA_025964075.1 Solirubrobacterales bacterium
GACGCGACCACGCGTGGAGGGGTCGGCGCCCCCCGCCCCGCCGGGGGGCGGGCGGAGGTCCCCGCCGCGAGGGTCGCCGGTGCGCCGAGCGCCAGGAGCGCGACGGGGATCGCCACGTACGGCGGAACGAGGCGCCGCGCCCCGCTCCGCGTCGTGCGCGGCCCTTCCCTCACGGCCGGCTCCGAGCCCCGAAGTCGACGACGTACGTCGTCCCGCCTCCCCGGTCATGTGCGCGCACGCGGGCATGCCTCCATGCCCGAGCCCTGGCTCAGGCCGTCCCGTTCGGGCCCGCTATGCCACGGCGGGCGGTTCGTACAGCGCGTCTGCCCCCTGGCTAGGCGCGCTGCGATGTCGACTGGCGTCCCCTGCCTGGAGACCAGTCGATCATGGGGCCTACGACGTGCACGCTCAGACCAGCGAGCGGATCTGCACGGCCTTTACCTCACCAAACCTGCGCAGAACGCGCAAGATCCTGCAGAAGAGGGCTAACCCTCGACGCTCGCGTAGACCTCGTCGAGCAGGCGACCGCGGTCGTCGAGGTCGAAATGCTCGGCGAGGTAGCGGTCGGTCTCGTCGCGCGGGGTGCCGTTGAGCGCCATGTTCAGCGCGATCAGCCGTGCGCCCTCGGTGTCCGGACCCGCGCCGGGCTCGACGGCCACGACGAGCTCCTCCTCGACGAGGACGGCCTCGTCGGGGTCCTCCTCGAACGCGTAGGCGTCGACGCCGGGCTCGGGCTCGAAGCGCGGACGGGTCTCGGCGGACTCCCGCAGCTCGGTCATGTTGCTCTCGAGCAGCGCGATGTCGGCGTTCAGGCGGTTGGCACCGGTCCGCAGGCTCTCGACGAGCGCCGCCAGCTCGCCCTCCATCGCGTCCACGCGCTGGAGCATGACCGAAGTGGACTCCGACACCTTGCCGACGTAGTCGCGTGCCTGGTCGCTCGCCTGGCCACGGACGCGCTTGGCCTCGGTGGTCGCCTCGTCGCGGATGTCCCGCGCGTCCTCCTCGGCCTGGCGCTGGATCTCGGCCGCGCTCTGCTCGGCCGCCTCGACGATCGCCCGCACCTGGTCGCTCGCGGCGGCGGCCAGCGTGTCGGTTCGCTTGCGCGACGAACGACGGAGCTGGTCGACCTCGTCCGCAAGCGCCGACAGGTGGGTGTCGACGGCGTCGGGGTCGTAGCCCCGCCTGCCGATGGGGAAGTCCTTCTTCTCGATGGCTTGACGGTCGAGGGGCACCTGCCGCTACCTCCTGGGCGTTGCGCGACGCGCAGCGTAGCGGACGGGGCAGCGGCGCCGCGCGGCTACCCACCAACCTCGCGCGATGGCGGTAGCGCGGGCGTTCGTGACCGGTGGATCGTCGGATGTACGCGGACCAAATCGACGTTCGACGGCAAAGCGGCCGCACCGGGGGCCGCCACCAAGGCCGAACCCGCCCCCTCGTAGCCGTCGTTCTTGGGCGGTGCTGACCGGCGCGCGGAGAAACAGCTACCGCGCCGGCGGAGCGACCGGCGCTGCCGTCCGCTCCTCCTCGCGCGCGATATCGAGCTCGCGCCGGAGGTCGCGGATCTCGTCGCGGAGCTTCGCCGCGTACTCGAACCGCAGCTCCTCGGCGGCGGTGAGCATCTCCTCCTCGAGCTCGACGATCGTCTTCTCGAGCTCGGCCGCCGACAGGTCCTGGTCCTTGCGCTTCGCGCGGCGGCGGCCCTTCGGGACCTTGCTCTCCATCGAGAGGAACTCGGCGATGTCCGAGATGCCCTTGACGATCGACTCGGGCGTGATGCCGTGCTCGGCGTTGTACGCGACCTGGATCGCGCGGCGACGGTCGGTCTCGTCGAGCGCGGCGCGCATCGCGCGAGTCTCCTTGTCCGCGTACATCAGGACCTTGCCGTTGATGTTGCGCGCCGCGCGGCCGATCGTCTGGATCAGCGAGGTCTCCCCGCGGAGGAAGCCCTCCTTGTCGGCGTCGAGGATCGCCACGAGCGTGACCTCGGGCAGGTCGAGACCCTCGCGGAGGAGGTTGACCCCGACGAGGACGTCGAACTCGCCGAGCCGCAGCGAGCGGATGATCTGGATGCGCTCGAGCGTGTCGATCTCCGAGTGCATGTAGCGGACCTTGAAGCCCATCTCCAGCAGGTAGTCGGTGAGGTCCTCGGCCATCTTCTTCGTCAGGGTGGTGACGAGGACGCGCTCGTCGCTGTCGACCCGGCCGCGGACCTCGTTCATCAGGTCGTCGATCTGGTTGCGGGTCTCGCGGACCTCGACCTCGGGGTCGACGATGCCCGTGGGGCGCACGATCTGCTCGGCGATCCGGGACGAGTGCGTGCGCTCGTAGTCGCCCGGCGTCGCCGACACGAACACCACCTGGGGCGTGATCGAGAGGAACTCGTCGAACGTCTGGGGCCGGTTGTCGAGCGCGCTCGGAAGCCGGAAGCCGTACTCGACGAGCGTCGTCTTCCGGGACCGGTCGCCCTCGTACATGCCGCCGATCTGCGGCACCGCCTGATGGGACTCGTCGATGAAGCAGACGAAGTCCTTCGGGTAGTAGTCGATCAGGCAGTACGGCCGGTCGCCGGGGCGGCGGCCGTCGAGGATCCGCGAGTAGTTCTCGATCCCCGAGCAGAAGCCCATCTCCCGGAGCATCTCCATGTCGTACTGCGTGCGCTGGCGCAGCCGATGGGACTCGAGCAGCTTGCCCTCGGCCTCGAGCTCGGCGCAGCGGGCGTTCAGCTCACGCCCGATCTCGGCGACCGAGCGCTCCATCGTCCCCTCCTTGACGTTGTAGTGGGACGCGGGCCAGATGGCGATGTGCTCGAGGTCGTCGAGGATGAGCTCGCCGGTGAGCGGGTCGAAGTGCTGCAGGCGCTCGACCTCGTCGCCGAACAGCAGCACGCGGAACGCGGTCTCCGCCTCGGCGGGGAAGATCTCCAGCGTGTCCCCGCGCACGCGGAACGTCCCGCGCGAGAGGACCGTGTCGTTGCGCGAGTACTGGATCGAGACGAGCTTGCGCAGGAGCTCGTCGCGATCGACGAAGCCGCCGCGCTTGAGGACCTGCAGGTTCATCTCGTAGGTCTCGGGCGAGCCGAGGCCGTAGATCGCGGAGACGCTGGCGACGATGATCACGTCCCGGCGGGCGAGCAGCGCGGCCGTGGCCGCGTGGCGCAGCCGGTCGATCTCCTGGTTGATCGCCGAGTCCTTCTCGATGTACAGGTCCTTCGAGGGGACGTAGGCCTCGGGCTGGTAGTAGTCGTAGTAGGAGACGAAGTACTCGACCGCGTTCTTCGGGAAGTAGGTCCGGAACTCGTTGCAGAGCTGGGCGGCGAGCGTCTTGTTGTGGGCGATGACGAGCGCGGGGCGCTGGAGCTCGGCGATCGTCGAGGCCATCGTCATCGTCTTGCCCGTGCCCGTGGCGCCGAGCAGCGTCATGAAGCGGTCCCCCGCCTCGACGCCCTCGGCCAGCGACGTGATCGCCCTGGGCTGATCGGCGGTGGGACTATAAGCGGCGTCGAGTTCGAACTTGGGCATCAGATCGGACCGATTAGCGTAGCTGGGGCGTCGGACGGATCCGATAGACGCCGACGCGGAAGCCGAGGGGGTGGCGGACGGGCCCGCCGTACTCCATGCCGAGCTTCTCGGCCACCCGCACCGACGCGAGGTTGCCGGGATCGATGATCGAGACGACCTCGGCGAGCTCGAGCTCGCCGAATGCCGCGTCGAGGGACGCTCGAGCGCCCTCGGTGGCCAGTCCCCGGTTCCAGTGCTCGCGACCGAGGCGCCACCCGACCTCGACCGCGCCGATCAGGTCGGGGATGAACGTCGGCTCCGACAGGCCGACGAAGCCGATCAGCTCGCCCGTCTCCTTCAGCTCCGCCGCCCACAGCCCGAACCCGTGGCGCTCCCAGTGGGCCTCGACGTAGGCGAGGTCGGCCGCGCACTCCTCCCGCGTCTTCGGCACGCCGCCCGCGATGAAGCGCATCACCTGCGGGTCGGCGTTGATCCGTGCGTAGGGCTCGAGGTCGTCGGCGCGCCAGCGCCGCAGGCGCAGCCGTGCGGTCTCGCGGTCGTCCATCGCGAGCACGATAGGGCTCACCGGATTGGGCCAACCGAGAACCGGGAAGTCCCCGCCCATGGCCGTCGCACTGAGGCCTGGTCCGTTCGCGGTCCTCCCCAAGGACCGCATCGCCGCGGACAGCGAGCGCGAGGACGCTCGCCTCCGGCGCAGCGTCGGTCCGGTCGGCTTCGTCGCCCTGGGCCTCGCTGTTCTCGATCCACCTGCCGAACGCGATC
>JAOPZQ010000571.1 GCA_025964075.1 Solirubrobacterales bacterium
CCGTGATCGTGACCGCGGCGGCGATCCCGATCGTGCGCAGCGCGATCGTCCGGTAGGTCGGGTCGCTGACCAGCGTGTGGAAGTTGTCGAGCGTCCACGAGTGGACGAGCTTTCCGGTGAAGTCGTCGACTCGCCAGAACGCCGAGATGAGCAGCAGGACGAGCGCCGCGAGGTAGAGCGCGACGAACCACGCCGCCGGCGGCGAGAGCACGAGCAGCCCTCGCAGCCAGGGGCGCGAATACAGCGCGGCCGAGACGCGTCGCCGCGTCCCGGCCGCGCCCGGGCGACTCAGCCCTTGATCGACGTCCACTGACGCTGCCACTCGGTGTAGTCCGTGCAATCCGACTTGCCGTTGCCGCAGTCCTTCGTCGGCGTCTTCCAGAACTTGATCGAGTCGAAGTACGACGCCGGCGCGTTCGCGTGGTACTGCGCGCAGGCGCCCTTCTGGATCTGGTCCATGAACGAGCAGGCCTTGGTGTTCGCGGGCGTCTCGCCGAACGAGATCGCCTGCTGTGCCTGAACCTTCGGCGTCGAGACCCACTTCGTCCACAGGTACGCGCAGTTCGGGTGCTTGGCGTGCGCCGAGAGCATCCAGGTGTCCGCCCAGCCGGTCGCGCCCTCGGTGGGGATCGCGTCCTTGACCGGGGCCTTGGCGGCCACCAGCGTGTTCGTCTGGTAGGGCCACGAGGCGCCGATCACGGCGTCGCCGTTCTTGAACAGGTCGATCTCGTCCGAGGCGAGCGCCCAGTACTTCTTGATCAGGGGGCGCTGGGTCTTGAGGAGCGCGACGGCCGCGTCGAGCTGCTTCTGCGTCAGCTCATAGGGATCCGCGATGCCGAGCGCCGGCTGCGTCTTCGACAGGTAGAGCGCCGCGTCGGCGATCTGGATCGGGTTGTCGGGCACGGTGATCTCGCCCTTGTAGGTCGGGCTGTAGATCGCCGACCAGCTGGTCGGCGCCGGCTTCACCTTCCGGGTGTTCCACAGCAGCGTGTTCGGGCCCCATTGGAGCGACACGCCGTAGTGCACGCCGTTCACGGTGTTGTGCGAGGGCGACTGCAGCTGCGGGATGAAGTCCTTCCAGCCGGGGATCAGCTTCACGTTCATCGGCTGCACGTCGCCGCCGCGGATCAACCACAGGCTCGCGTCGCCCGAGGCCGAGACCATGTCGTAGGTCGAGCCGCCGCCCTGGCGCATGAGCGTGACCATCTCGTCGGAGGAGCCGCCGTACTTCGCGTGCACCTGACATCCGGTCGCCTTCGTGAACGGCTTCACCCATTCAGGCGCCGTGTAGCCCTCCCACGCGATGACGTTCAGCTGGCCCTCGCCCTTGCCGATCGTCGTCGGCAGGTTCTTGCCGGACTTGGCCGAGCTCCCGCCGCTCCCGCCGCAGGCGGTGAGCACGGCCATGAGCGCGGTCGCGACGAGCGCCGCGCAGATTGGCTTCCTCATTGCTGCTCCTCCTCTTGGACCGCATCGACAATGCTCGTGTGCTCGGGCCGCCAGGCGAGCACGACCTCGCGGCCGCGCTGCGCCCGCGCCTGCTCGGCGGTGACGTCGAGGTTCTGGCTGACGACGACGAGCTCGCCGCCGTCGTCGAGCTCGACCACGTAGCGCGTGATCGCGCCGAGGTAGACGACATCGCGGACGGCGCCGCGGGCCGTCGTCAAGCCCTCGGGCGGCGCCGTTCCCGCCGGCAGCATGCGGATCTTCTCCGGGCGCACCGTGAAGCGCCGGCCGTCGCGCTCGAGGACGTTCGAAGCGCCGACGAACCCCGCGACGAACTCGGTCGCCGGCCGCTCGTAGACCTCCCCGGGCGAGCCGACCTGCTCGAGCTTCCCGGCGGTCGAGAACACGGCGATCCGATCGCTCATCGTCAGCGCCTCGTCCTGGTCGTGCGTGACGTAGAGAAAAGTGGCGTCCGCGCCGAGCTCGGACTGGATCCGGCCGAGCTCGAGCTGCATCTCCTGCCGGAGCTTGAGGTCGAGCGCGCCGAGCGGCTCGTCGAGCAGCAGGACGGCGGGGCGGTTGACGAGCGCCCGGGCCAGCGCGACGCGCTGGCGCTGCCCGCCGGAGAGCTGCACCGGCCTGCGGCCGCCGAAGCCCTCCAGGCGGACCATCGCGAGCGCGGCCTCGACGCGTGAGCGCCGCTCCGTCTTCGCGACCCCGCGGACGCGCAGGCCGTAGGCCACGTTGTCCGCGACGTCCATGTGCGGGAACAGGGCGTAGTCCTGGAACACCGTGTTGACGTCGCGCCGGAACGGCGGCCACCGCGTGACGTCGACCCCGTCGAGCTCGATCGCGCCCGAGTCGGCCTGCTCGAAGCCGGCGATGAGCCGCAGCGTCGTGGTCTTGCCCGAGCCGGAGGGCCCGAGCAGCGTGAAGAACTCGCCGCGGCGCACCTCGAGGTCGAGGCGCTCGACCGCGACCACGTCGCCGTACGTCTTGCGGACGCCGATCAGCCGGATGGCACGCGCGGCGGACGGTGCCTCGACGGCGTCGCCGGACATCGCCGTCCCCGTGTGGGCCAAGTCTGACAGGGCGTCGATTCTATGGGCGACCGGGGACGGTCGCCATTGTCCATCCTGGCTCAGCGGTGGGAGGTCCGGTGCGCCTCTACGGCAAGCCGCGGTCAGTCGGGAACGACGAAACGCTGCTCGCAGCGAACGGTCCGCGGCCTCCGGATCGACGGCGCGATCGCGGCCAGCGCCGTGGCGGGCTCGGCGTTCGTCGGCGGCGTCATCGGGTCGGCTCCGCCTTGCGGTCGAGGTGCTCCTCGAGGGCGTCGAGGCGCTCGGCCCAGAACCGCCGGTACGGCGCGAGCCAGGCGTCGATCTCCGCGAGCGGCTCCGGCCGGAGCCGGTAGAGCCGCCGCTGCGCGTCCTGGCGAACCTCTACGAGGCCCGCCTCACGCAGCGCGCGCAGGTGCTTGGAGACTCCGGGCTGGCTCAGGTGGAGCTTCTCCACGAGCTCCCCGACGGACCGCTCCTCGTCCCGCACCAGATCGAGGATGCGCCGCCGCGTGGGCTCCGCCACCAGCTCGAAGGTCGTCGTCATGCCGTCATATTACGCAGCGGCTATATTCCTGTCAAGGCATGAACGGCCCGCCCCCGCCGCCCGCTCAGCCGCCCTGCCCCGCCAGGAACTCGTTCGTCAGCGCGCTCTCGGCGTGCGGGTCGTGCTGGAGCAGCTTGTGCTGGAGCATCCATTGGCCGAACGCGTGCCAAGACGCGGGCTCCATCCACCCCCAGGGCTTCGACGCCGCCGGGAAGAACGCCGGGAGCGAGGCGCGGACGGTCGCGTCGGTGAGCTTGCGCGGCGTCGCGCCGGCCTGGACGAGCGCGTCGACACCGGCGGGGACGTCGGCCCGGGCGCTCTCGTACCCGCGCGCCAGTGCCTGGACGAACCGGCGGACGAGCGCCCCGCGGTCCGCGAGCTCGGCCTGGCGGGCGACGATCACGAGCTCGTCGTAGGTCGGGACCCCCGCCTGGTCGACCGGGATCGCGGTCGGCTTCCGGTGGAGCTGCTCGAGCTGGATCTTCTCGACGTTCCAGTAGCCGCCGAGCGTGGCGTCGACCCGGCCGGAGATCATCGCGGGAACGAGCTTGAACCCGACGGCCGTCGTCTTCACGCTCGACTCGGGCACGTTCGCCTTGGCGAGGATCGCCTTCAGGAACGCGTCCTGGTAGGGGATCCCCGCTGTGCCCACGCGCTTGCCCTTGAGGTCGGCCGCGGTGCGGATGTGCTTCGAGCCCACCGCGATGATCGAGGTCAGCGGTCGCTGGACGATCGCGCCCACGGCCACCAGCCGCTGACCCTTGTCGCGTGCCAGCAGCAGCTCGGGCTCGTAGGAGATCGCCAGGTCGACCTTGCCGGCCGCCAG
>JAOPZQ010000574.1 GCA_025964075.1 Solirubrobacterales bacterium
CGCCGGCGTCGCGCCGGCGGGCGGGGTCGCGCTCGTGCCCCCCGCCTTCCTCACCGCCCCGATCGCCGCCGCCCGCCAGCAGGAGGATCCCGTGACGCTCGACTTCGGCCTGCAGGTCTCCCGCTACGACTTCGCAGGGCATCCCGCGAGCACGCGCCCGACGCTGGCCGAGCTCGCGCGCGCCGCCGAGGACGTCGGCTTCACGAGCCTCTGGGTGATGGACCACTTCCTGCAGATCCCGCAGGTCGGGCGGGAGTGGGAGGACATGCTCGAGAGCCACACGACGCTCGGGTACCTCGCCGGCGTCACGGAGCGGATCCGGCTCGGCACGCTCGTCACCGGCGTCACGTACCGCAACATCGCCCACCTGGCGAAGATCGTCGCCACGCTCGACGTGCTCTCCGGGGGCCGGGCGATGTGCGGGCTCGGCACCGGGTGGTTCGAGCGCGAGCACGCGCTCTACGGATGGGAGCTGCCGCCGCGGGCGGAGCGCTACGAGCTGCTCGAGGACGCGCTCGAGCTGCTGCCGCTGATGTGGGGACCGGGGTCACCGCGCTTCGAGGGCCGCACGGTCACCGTCAGCGAGGCGATCTGCTACCCGCGGCCGCTTCAGGAGCGCATCCCGATCCTCGTCGGCGGGTCGGGCGAGCGGCGCACGCTCCGACTCGTGGCGCGGCACGCCGACGCCTGCAACCTGTTCGGCGACCCCGGCACCGTGCGCAGGAAGCTCGCGGTCCTGCACGAGCACTGCGCCGCCGAGGGCCGCGATCCCGCGGCGATCGCCGTCACCCATCTGGGCGCCGCCCGCGTCATCGGCTCGGGCGAGCCGCGCGCCGGCCAGGGCGCCGCGACGGTCGACGAGCACGTCGGCCGCTACCGCGAGCTCGCCGAGGCCGGCGTCCAGACGGCGATCGTCGGCCTCTCCGACACCGAGGGACCGGACTCGGTGCGGAGATTCCGGGACGTAGTCGCCGCGTTTCGCCCTCGCTCTTGAACTTGGAGTCATAGGGCAAGTACCGTCCCCCGCACGCAGGGGCGCACAGGGCGTTCGCCCCGTGGCAGGGAGGAGAGCAGGATGCTGCAGATCGCAGCTTCGCCGCGGCCTGGGTGGGTTGCCGCGCTCGTCGTGCTGGCCGGACTCGGCACCGTGGGGATCCCGGCGGCGCGGGCGGACGGGCCCGGCGTCGGGACGCCGACGGTGGTGTCGGTCGGTGACTCGTACAACTCGGGAGAGGCCGGTCGGTGGGCCGGCAATGCGAGCTCGGAGAGCTACGTCGACGCGCTCGGGTCGACCGCGTACTACGACAACGGGAGCAGTGAGACCATCGCCGGCTGTCACCGGTCGAAGTCGAACGAATCGGTGATCGGCGACGGGATCGCCGGAAAGGACCTCGCGTGCTCCGGCGCGACGACGGCGACGCAGCCGTACTCGAGCGGGAGCGACTTCAAGCCCGGCCTCGACTTCTACGACGACGGCGCCGGTCATCAGGGTCAGGCCAAGCTGCTGCAGAGCTACGCGGCGACGCACAACGTGAAGGTGGTCGGCGTCTCGATCGGAGGCAACGACTACAACTTCGCCGGGATCGTCACGGACTGCGTCACGGACTTCCTGTACTCGCCGTCGTGGTGGCCGGACTACTGCAAGGACGACAGCGTCGTCACGAGCCAGATGACGTCGTCGAACATCGCTGCGAAGACGACGGCGATCAAGAACGCGATCCTCAACGTCTCGACGGCGATGCGGAACGCGGGCTACGCGAGCTCGCAGTTCACGATCCTCGTCCAGGACTACCCGTCGCCGATCCCCAACGCGGCGGGGTTCCGCTACTCGCAGTCCGGCTACACACGCCAGAGCACGGGCGGGTGCGGCTTCTGGAACGCGGACGCCGACTACGCGAACGCGACGCTGCTGCCGACGATCGACAACTCGGTGATGAACGCGGCGTCCTCGACGGGCCTGTCGAACGTCAAGACGCTCGAGCTCCGCGCCGCGTTCAACGGGCGCCGGCTCTGCGAGAACACGGTCGATCGGGTCGACCACACGTCGTACTCGTCGTGGAGCGCGCCCGGCGCCGTGGATCACATCGAGTGGTTCCAGGGGATCCGCACGGTGACGACGGCGGGGAGCGACTACTACGTCCAGGAGTCGCTGCACCCCGACTACCTCGCGCAGCTCGCGCTGCGCAACTGCGTGCGGCAGGCCTACAACGGCGGGACCCCGAGAGGGGGCACGTGCACGATCTCGAGCACGGGCCTCGACTCGAAGGGCGAGCCGAACATGAGCCTGCACTGAGATCGGGGGAGCGCGCGGGCTGAGCCTCAGCCCGCGCGCTCCGCGTTGCCGACGATGGCGCCGACCAGCAGCGGCCAGAGCTGGCGCGGCAGGTCGTGGCCCATGCCGGCGACGAGGAGCAGGCTCGCGCCCTTGATCGCCCGGGCGGTCGCCCGCCCGCCGGACGGTGCGATGAGGCGGTCGGCCCTGCCGTGGACGACGAGCGTCGGCACGGCGATTCGGCGCAGCGCCTTGGCACGGTTCCCCGAGGCGAGGATCGCGCCCAGCTGCCGCCCGAAGCTCGCGCCCGACACCCCGCGGTCGAAGGTGGCCTCGAGGAGCGCGCGCTGCTCCCGCTGCTCGCCCGGATACGCCGGGGAGCCGATCCGGGCGAGCATCCCGATGCTCTGCTTGACGTACTTGGCACGGTCCTTGGCCTGGGGCCGCAGCAGCAGCGGCAGGATCCGCGCGCTCGGCTGCCCGGTGAGACGCGCGCCCGTGCTGCCCATGATCGACGCCAGCGACAGCACGCGCTCGGGGCTCTGCGCCGCCAGCGTCTGGGAGATCATCGCCCCCATCGAGGCGCCGACGACGTGCGCGCGGTCGAGGCCGAGGTGGTCGAGCAGGCCGGCGGCATCGCGCGCCATGTCGTCGAGCGTGTACGCCGGCTGTCGGATGCGCCGGGTTGCCAGCTCGCGCAGCGTCGGCGCGGGCGCGTCCGAGAGATGCGTGGAGCGCCCGGCGTCGCGGTTGTCGAAGCGGATCACGCGCAACCCGTGGGAGGCGAGCTGCTCGCAGAACTCGTCCGCCCAGGCGATCATCTGGAACCCCAAGCCCATGACGAGCAGGCACGGCGGGTCGGTCTCCTCGCCGAACGTCTCGTAGCACAGGCGGATGCCGCCTTCGACGTCGCAGTACTGCTCCACGGGGTCTCTCATCCGCGGAAGCCTATGCGGCGCGAGCGTGCACGGGCGGGCCGCACGCGCGGCCCGCCCGTGTCGCGCCCGAGCCCCCAAGGTCAGGCGGCCTGCGGCGACGTCTGGTCCCGGTTGCTGACCGTCAGGTAGGCGACCATCGCGAGGATCGCCGAGAGGAAGATCACACTCGTACCGGTCGTCCCGATGGCGAGCCCGCCCGCGTCGCGCGGCTGCGACAGCAGATCGCCGATCGAGGCGCCGAGCGGACGCGTGAGGATGTAGGCGAGCCAGAACGCCAGCACCGCGTTCAGCTTGAAGCGGAAGTGCGCCATGGCGATGAGCGCGATGATCCCGCCGAACATCAGTGCCGACAGGGCGTAGCCGAGGTTGACCTTCTCGGCCACGAGGTCGCCCGCAGCGGTGCCGAGTGCGAACGTGAACAGGATCGCGAGCCAGTAGAACGCCTCGCGCCTAGTCGTGTGGATCGTGTGAATCGACAGAGTCCGCTCGCTGGCGTACCAGGCGGCGAAGACGACCGCCAGCGTGATGCTGAAGATAATCGTCGTCGTAGTCAAAGCGACGTTGAAGTGATCGGTCAGGTTGTCGGTGATCAATGTTCCGACCACGCTCAGCAGCACCACGGCGAGCCAGTAGATACTCGGTACGTACTTTCGAGCAGTGAACTGGAAGTAGAGGGTGACAAGCAGAAGTGCCCCCATCACATAAGTGGTGCCTGACAGCCCCAGGTTGAGGTGGCTGTTCAGGTAGTCCGCCGCGGTCTCGCCCACGGTGGTGCACAGAATCTTGATGATCCAGAAGTAGATTGTGACTTCTGGCACCTTGTTCAGCATCTGTCGGCCTAAGCCGGCCGTGCGCCGTTGCGCGATCGTAGTCATGTCGCGAGGCTGGCACAGGCCACCTGAGTGCTACCTGAACGGTTGTCGAATTGTGGACCGCCGGCCCAACCGGAATGTAACTCGGGTCCAATCGAGGCCCTGTGGAGGAGCGCCGACGCGCCAACTAGCGCCCGGGTGTCGAATCCGGACGCCCAGCGCGCACGTGATGGTGTTCGATCCATCCACCCCCCGAAGGAGTGCCCACCATGGAGTACATGATCCTGCTTTACGTCGACGCCGAGATCGACGCCCGCCCTGGAGCGCCGGAGTGGGACGCCTCGCTGCCGCAGCACCGGGCGTTCGCCGAGGCGGTGCGCGAGCGCGGCTTCAAGTTGTCCGGCCGCGCGCTGCATGACGCGACGACGGCGACGTCCGTCCGCGTCCGCGAGGGCGAGCGGCTGATCACCGACGGCCCGTTCGCCGAGACCAAGGAGCAGCTCTGGGGCTACCACATGATCGAGGCGCCGGACATCGACTCGGTCATCGACCTCTGCACGGACCTGTGGGAGGCGGAGCACGGGACGGTCGAGATCCGGCCGATGATCCCGAGCCGGGCGCCCGCGGAGGCGTGATCTCCGCGCGGCCG
>JAOPZQ010000601.1 GCA_025964075.1 Solirubrobacterales bacterium
GGAAGGCCGCCTCGCCGAAACGCGCGAGCGCCGCGGCGCGGTCGGGATGGGCGGCCGCGGTGAGGTCGAGCGCACGCTCGAAGCTCGCCAGGGCCGCGGCCGTGTCGAGGCCGAGCGCGCGTTCCCCCGCCAGGCCGAGGAAGCGCCGTGCGGGTGTTTCGAGCTGGGCTGCGTCCTCGGTCTGGCCCGCCGCCTGGGCCAGGTCCAGGGCGGTCGCGTAGTGGTAGGCGAGCACGTCGGCCAAGTCCTCGACGCGGCCGGGAGCCGTCGACTCGATCCAGCCGGCGGCGGCGACATGCCGGGCGGCCCGTGAGGCGCGCGGGAGCTGGCCGTAGGCGACATCGCGGGCGAGGATGTGCCAGAACGCATACTCCGCCTCCCCCTCCATCGACGACTGCCGGGCAGGGCGCACCAGCTCCTTGCGCGACAGCTCCCGCAGCGTGCCCGTGACCTGCTGAGGGTCACGGTCGCCCATCGCGGCGACGGCGCCTGCCCAGAACACCTTGCCGACCACCGCCGCATCGGCCAGCAACGACTTCGCGTCGGGCTCCAAGGTGTCGAGGCGGGCGGCGATCAGCGCCTGCACCGACTCCGGGAACGGCACCACCGCCCCCTCCCTCAGCTCCCAGGACGGGCCCCTCCTGACCAGCAGGTCGCGGTCCTTCAAGAGCCGTACGAACTCCTCGGCGTACAACGGGTTCCCGCCCACCCGCTCGAGGATCGGCTGCTGCAACTCGACCGGCAGCACCGTCGCGTCCAGCAACGCCGACACGAGCCGGGCGGTCTCCTCTCGCGACAGCGGCGCGAGGTTGATCGGCGTCGCGTTGCGCAGCCGCGAAGCGTAATCCGGGTGGCGCTCGAACAGCTCGGGGCGGGCGGTGCCGACCAGCAGCAGCGGCACGCCTTCGGCGAGGTCGGCGAGGTTCTCGAGGAAGGCGAGCATCGCCTCGTCCGCCCAGTGCAGATCCTCGAACACGAGCACCGTCGGACCCTGATCCGCGACCAGCTCCAAGAACCTCCGCCAGGCGGTGAACAACTCCTCCCGCTCCGCCGACGACGACGCTCCGATCCCCAGCAACGGCAGAAGCCGTTGCCGGAACCACTCCCGCTCCGATCCCTGCGGAAGCACCCGCTCCAACTTCTCCGAGGCGACCGAGGGCGGATCGGACTCCAGAATCCCGGTATGCGCCTTCAGGATCTCCCCCAGGGCCCAGAACGTGATCCCCTCCCCATAGGGCAGACAGCGGCCCTGTCGCCAGGTCACCAGCTCCGGCCGAGCATCGATATAGCCGGCCAGCTCGGCGACCAGGCGGCTCTTGCCCAACCCCGGCTCCCCGACCACGGTCACCAACTGCACCGACGTTGCCGCTACCGACTTCTGGAAGACCCCTTTGAGAATCGCCAGGTCGATCTCCCGCCCGACGAGGGGGCTGTCATGCAGCCGGGTCAGATCGGTGCCGAACCGGGCCCGCGCAGCCCTGGCGTGGAACACCCTGACCGGCTCCGACTTCCCCTTCAACACCGCCGGGGGAAGCTCCTCGTAGTCGAACAGCACCGCGGTCGCCTCATAGGTCGCGAGGCCCACCGCGACCCCCATCTCGGGCGCCACCGACTGGATCCGCGAGGCAGTGTTGATCGAGTCTCCGGCCAGCAACCGCTCCCCCGCGCCGGCGCTCGCACCCAGACGCACCAGCGCCTCGCCGGTGTTGATCCCGACCCGCAGCCGCAGCGGCGCCCCACCGACCCCCTCCAGCTCCGCCGCGTCCTCGACGATCCGCAGCGCCGCCCGCACCGCCCGCTCCGGATCGTCCTCGTGGGCCGCCGGCGCGCCGAACACGCCCACCACCGCATCCCCGATGAACTTCTCCATCAGCCCACCGTGCGACTCGATCTGCGCTTGCGCCATCGCCGAATAGGCAGCCAGCATCCGATCGACATCCTCCGGATCCGCCCGCTCCGACGACGCCGTGAACCCGACCAGATCGCAGAACAGCGACGTCACGACCTTCCGCTCCTCCACCAGCGAGCGGGCACGCGCGCCCAGCGGCGCGCCGCACTCGGCGCAGAACTTGTTCCCGTCCGGGTTGTCGTGACCACACGCAGAACAGACAGCCATCGACGAAGCCGGGCGTCAGCCCGTCGCGGTCTCGGGCGCGAACGAACCGTCCGACGTCAGTGCGCTGCGCCGGGCGAGGTGGCTTCGCAGCGCGGCCATCGGCTCACGCGCGGGTGGCGCGATCAGAGCGTCGGCCAGGCGGTCGAGTTGGCTGCGAGCCGCGCTCACCCGGCGAGTATCCGTCCTCGCGCGTCCACCGTCCACCCCTCGGTCCATCCGTCCGCGCACGCGAGATATCCCGATGACCCCCCGGCATCCCCGCCTGACGCCTCGCTGCGCTCAGACGCCCCAGAGCCCCATGCGCCGGTAGCGAGGCTCGAACACGAGCCGATTGACCATCTCGAGCGGCGCGGGCAGCACCGCGAAGAACCGCTTGCGATCGGCCGCCGAGGCACCGTCCACGATCCACGGGACGTAGACGCCCGCGCCCT
Organism: Solirubrobacterales bacterium; assembly: GCA_025964075.1. Taxonomy (GTDB): domain Bacteria; phylum Actinomycetota; class Thermoleophilia; order Solirubrobacterales; family Solirubrobacteraceae; genus JAOPZQ01. The sequence goes on from JAOPZQ010000601.1 coordinate 2,548, forward strand.
TCAGCCCCTGGGCCCTCCGCATCGCGGCGCCGAAGCCCTTCCAGTCCTTGGGCGTCAGCACCGCCTGGATGAGCGGCAGCGCACTGGTCTCCTCGTGGCGTAGGTGACCGTCCAGGGCGACGGTGAGCGCGGCGACGCGCTCGCCCAACGGGGACGCGTCGCCGCCGATCAGCGCCGTCTCGACGGACTCGAGCATCGGATCGAGAACCGCATGCTCGGCCTCCATCCCCGCCAACATCGCGAGCTGCTCGGGCTGCCCGCCGACGGCGCGATACAGGCGCGGCCACAGGTCGTCGTCCTCGACTGTGTGGTGGACGTGCAGTTGGGCTCGGAAGTTCTCCCAACCGGCGCGAACGGCGGGCGAGTCGGCCCGACCGGCGGCGACGGCCTCGGCGAAACGGCCCACATCGCGGCGCAGGGCATCGTGGGTCACGTACATCATGGTGAAGTCGATCTGCTGTATCTCGGTCATACCCGATTGACGCCTCGGACGGCGTCGGTGTGACAGGCGAGCGAGCGCGGCCATCGGCTCACGCGGGCCCCGGCCCGCGAGACGCGCGAACTGTACCGAGGGGCAGCCGGGAGTCGCCCACGCGGGGCGTAGAACAGGCTTGGAGCGTGAGACGGCTCCCTTGGAAAACAGCGCCAGGCGGCCCTTACCTGCCTGGCAAGGAGGTGAACCAATGTTCACACGCAACCGCGTCCTCGCGGCCGCCACGGTCATGGGGGCGCTGGCTATCGCCGCCCCGGTGGCGAGCGCAGGCGCCGCACCGACGGCCACGGCCCGGACGACCGTGGCTGCACCGACCGGCTTCCAGAGCTACAGCAACCGCTATGGGAACCCGCGCGACGGCTACGGCCACGGCTACGGGAACCCGGGCAACGGCTACGGCCAGGGCTACGGGAACTCGTGGAGCCATGGCCATGGCCACGGCTACGGGAACCCGTGGAACGGCTACGGCAATGGCTACCGAAACCAGGGCAAAGGATACGGCCAGGGCTACGGCCAGGGCTACGGCAACGGCTACGGGAACCCGGGCAACGGCTACGGCAACGGCTACGGGAACCCGGGCAACGGCTACGGCAACGGCTGGAATCCGGGTGCCTCCGGTTCCGTGGGCACCGGCGCCAGCGGCGGGGCCACAATCGGCCCGCTCGGCCCGATTGGCCTCGGTGGATCTGCCGGGCTCGGCATCGGCGGCGGCCTGGGTATCGGTTGAAACAGGGCGGCCCGTCGAGGCCGCACCATGGACCCGGCGTAACAACGTCGAACTGGTCGACCACCACCACCGCGGCTCACCGGCCGCGGTGGTGGCGACCGGAATGCCCACGGGAGCGCGCGACCCGGCAGCACCACGCTGCCAGGCGTCGATGCTCTTCATCGCGGCGCGGCCAGGCTGAGGACGGCGGGCGGCGTATCGTCTCGTCATGGCACCGAGCACGGTGCTCGGTCCGCACCTGCACGACGGGATCGAATGAGACGAGGGTTGCCGCTCCGGGATCGATGACGAGCTTCTGGAGCCGGTCGCCGGCGGCGAGCACTTGTTGCGAGTGGCCCGCCCGCCGCGCGGAATCTCGCAAGTCACCGGTCGCGACGATCAGGACCGCGAAGGCGGCGGCGATGACAAGTGCGAGCGCCGCGCTTGCGATACCCGTACTCGAGACGGGTGCGCGCGGCTTCGTGATCACGCGGAAGGAGCGCTTCCTCCAGCCGTGGACGGCCGCCCGGCCGCCTTCCCCGGGCAGGTCAGAACGCTCACGCACCTCGCCGAAAACCCGGACGAGTTGAGCCGGGTCCGGCGCATCGCGCGGTCTAGCACGGAGTACATCGACAACTACTCGGTGCCGCTGGTGAACGCCGCGCGGCGAGGCGAGGCTTCCGCGCGGAGCATCGCCACGACCGAGGACGGTGGGGCGTGATCGCCGCCTCGTCGAGGGGCGAGGCGCCGTTCCCCGAGGGCACGGAGTCGCAGATGGCCGCGTTCACCTACCTCGTGGCGACCGCCATCGCGAACGCCGAGAGCCGCGGCGAGCTGCTCGCGTCCCGCGCCCGCGTCCTCCCCGCGGGCGACGAGGCCCGCCGCCATGTCGTCTGCCGGCGACCCCGCGATCCTCCGGCCTGAAGCCGTGCTGGAGATGCGCGGTGAAGCCGCCCGGGAGATCGAGGAGGCGCCGGACGCCGCGACCATGCTGGAGCTTCATTCGGCGCTGCTGTCCGAAATCAACGCGCGAGCCGCGCGACTCTGCTGGGCCGTGGAGACGGCCGTTCCCAGTGACGAGCGCCTCGCGGAGCTCTGGGCACGGCTGACCGCGGCCCAGCTCTTCGGACTCCGCTGGTCGGCGGAGGTCCTCCTTCGGAAGCCCGGCGTCCGGGCGGAGCTGACCGTGCGCGAGGCCGAGGAGACGTTCCTGACCGCCGGCGACTGGAACACCTACCGAACCCTCACCACGAAGGGCGACATGAGTCCCGAGGAGGTCCAAGCATGGATCACGCGCTGCTACCGCCGCATGCTGCTCCCGTGACGCCGGACGTGGTCGCCGGAGGTCACGAACGCGGCGCGTCGAGCTCGACGCCGGAGAGCGTGCCGGTGGCCTGGGCGCGGATGATCGCGTCGAGTTGGGCTCCGAAGAGGAAGGCCGTCGATGAGATGTAGAGGTAGGCCATCACCACGATCACCGAGGCGAGGCTTCCAAAGACCGATCCGTATGCAGCCAGGGCCGTGAGGTAGAAGTAGAAGCCCGCCGAGACGATCACCCACCACGCGGTCACGATCGTCGTGCCGACACTGACCCACGGTAGCGGCTGGGGTGTGGCCGGCGCGACGTGGACCAACAGGCCGACCGCGAGCGACAGGAAGCCCACCGCGAGTACCCACCGGGCGAGAAACGCGAACACGTTCCACGCCGCGCCGGGATGGCGCACCGAAAAGAACGGCGCCAGCACCAGGCACACCGTGGCGAGGATGAAGCACCCACCCGTCGCGATCGCAAGCGCAAACGAGATCAGGTAGCGCCGGAAGAACGACCGCTCCGAGCGTGCGCCGTAGATCTTGTCGAAAGCTCCCATCACCGCACGCACGGCCCCGGAGACCTGCCACAGCGCCAGTCCACCGCCTACCGTTGCCCAGAGCAGTTGCCTGCCCGAGAAGGCCTTGTCGACGGCGCTCGACAGCACGCTGAACACCGCGGTCGAGACATGCGCACGGACCTCCGGAGCAACGTGATCTCGCCAGACGCCCTCCAAATGGAGAAGTCCCGCCATCGCAAGGACGAACATGACGAACGGGACCACCGCCGTGAGGATCTGAAAGGAGATCGCGCTCGAGTACGTCAGCAGGTCATGCTGCTTGAACCCGTCGAGCAGCGCCACCGACAGCTCGCGCGCTCGCGGCCCGACCTGGAGGCCGTCTCCCCGCGAGCGAGGCGCACCGCCGGCGGGCGGCCGAGCCGACGCAACCCTCCGCGATCTCATGGATGGCCGACTGTGCGCATTGGTCGGTGGCGCTGGGAGGAGCACGATGCGCTCGGCCCGGAAGGTCGTGAGACCGTCCTCCACCGCCTTGACCGGATCGCTGTCATCAGCGTCACCTCGGGCCTCGGCTCCGGCGTTGTCGAGGCCGTCGACTGTCTCTCGCTGGACCACATTCGCTCGCCGGATCGCCTCGTCGGCGTCCGAGACCGCGTAGCCAGCATACCTCAGGGCCGTGACGCCGGTGCTCGTCACGGGCAGCTCCGAACGAGCCGCTCAGAGCTTGCGCCCGGGCCGGGTTGGCGTTGAGGAAGCGGCGCTACCGGGCACGCGCTCAACCGGGAAGTCACGCGCGTCCCGCTGGTCTAAGCACCCGCGCAGCGGCCCTTCCTCTCGGCCGCGGTTGACAGTCACTATGTCTCGTCCGTTGCGCCAGGTCATCATGACGGTGAAAGGCGTGAAGGGCGATCACGAACGGCAGCGAGCCTCCGTGCGCGACCTTGATGAGAGTGGCCTCGAAGAACGACCGTGGCAGCCGCCGTGCGTCGACGGCTCGGCTCGGGTTCGGGCACGTCGGGCGCCGGTTGCACAGCGGCGGCCGCCGACCGACGGTATTGCC
>JAOPZQ010000633.1 GCA_025964075.1 Solirubrobacterales bacterium
GGCGGGCATGCCGGCCTCGACGGCCAGCTGCCCGAGCCGCGCCACGGTTGCCGGCGTCTGCTCGGCGGGCTTGAGCACCACGGTGTTGCCGAAGGCGAGCGCGGGACCGATCTTCCACGTGGAGAGCATGAGGGGCAGGTTCCACGGGCTGATCGCCACGACGACTCCGGCGGGCGGCCGCAACACGTAGGAGAGCCGACCGCTCGACGCCACGGAGCTGTCCTCCGCGAGCGTCGCGTAGTCCGCAAAGAACCGCAGGTTGTGGGCCGATCGTTCGACGTCGTAGCCGCGGACGACGCGGACCGGCCGTCCCGTGTCGCGTGTCTCGAGCGCCACGAGCTCCTCGGCGTTGGCCTCGAGCAGATCGGCCAACCTGTGCAGGTAGCGGGCGCGTTCCCGCGGGGGCATGTTGGGCCACGGCCCGTCATCGAACGCCCGACGCGCGGCCCCGACAGCGCGCCCGGCGTCCCGGTCGGTTCCCCGTGGTGCCACCGCCACGACCGATCCATCATGCGGGTCGAGGCTCTCGAAGACCTCGCCGGAGCTCGCAGGTGTCTCCGCTCCCCCGATCAGATGATTCACATGCAGTGCGCCCGTCGCGGCTTCGGTCAGCGTCATCGGTCGCACGGTACGGGCGTCGCCCGGGCGGCTCGGTCGCCGTTCTGGGATCCCGAACGGCCTTCAGGTACGGCGACCGCTCTTTTTCATCAGAGTCCTAAGGCGCGGCGCCGCGCCGCCGAGCGGGGGACCGTGTCCGAAGCAGATGACCTCCGGTTCCAGCTCGGCCACGCGTTCCGCGGAGGCGCGGTTCCGGCGCGGGTCGGTGCACGCGAAGTCGAGGTGCTCGTGCAGTCCTGCACGGCCGGTCCGCGGATTGATCCCCAGCAGCACGTCGCCGGCGATCAGAACCCGGTCCGACTCGCGCCAGAACGACACATGGCCGGGGGTGTGCCCCGGGGTTTCGAGCACGACGAATCCCGCCGCGACGTCGTCGCAGTTCCGAAGCACGCGCTGGACGGGGTGGCCCGGCCCGGACAGGACGCGGTCCCACAGTCGCCCGAGGGGCAGGCGGGGGAGGCTCGCGGCCAGGGCGGCGCCCTGCTCGACGGCCGGCGCGTCCGCCGCGCCCGTCCAGAGCGGGATGCCGAAGTGCCGGCAGACGGCGGCGCTCGATCCCTGGTGGTCGGGATGGCAGTGTGTCAGTACGTGCGCGCTCACGGCACGCCCGCGCAGAGAGTCGATGATCGTCCGCGCGTGCCAGGGCGTGCCCGCGTCGACCAGTACATCGCCGATGACATAGACGTTCAGCAGGTGCGCCGGCAGCACTTGGAGCACGTACACGTCGGGCGCGATCTCGCGCATCAGGAACGCTTCCTACCCGGCAAGCGCCTCCGACGCCGACAGGTCCGGCGCCGGCCGCTGGAAGTGCGGGATGACGTCTCGGCCGAGGTTTCGGATCGTCTCCGTGACGGTCTCCCGCGAGAGCTCGCTCCGGTCGCAGACGAACAGCACCTCGTCGGCGCCGGCCTGGACCATTCCTTCGACCACCTCGATCGCGTCGCGAGCGGTGCCGTAGGCCGCGTGGGCTCGATCGGCCTCGCGACCGTCACGCCGCCGGCGGTCGCCCGGCGTCCGTGCCCGCAGGGCCTCCTCGCGGGCTTCGTCGGCACTCTCGAGCACGCACGCACGGCAAGCGACGGTGAAGTGGTCGTAAGGGAACTTTCCGAGCATCCCCTCGATCCGTCGCATCGCGATCGCGGCGTCGTAGGCGCTTCGCCTCCCGTAAGCCTCGTCCGGACCGCCGGCGCCGTCGCAGAGCACCCCGAGCCCGTACGTCCCCGCGAGACGGACGGAGTCCGGCCCAGTGCAGGCCATCATCAGGTTCGGATGCGGCTGCTGGACGAGGCTCGGCTGTTCCATGTCCCCCTCGATCCAGAGCGTGACGATCGAAGTGACGGCGCTGGGGAAGTCCACCGTGGCCTCCTGCTCGGACAGGCCGAAGACGGATCGCTCCCGAGGGCTCGGGAGACTGAAGATGAAGTCCAGCCGGCCGTCGCTGAGGATGTCGACTGTCGCCGCACGCTGGGCGATCCGCACCGGATGGTTGATCGTGAAGGGCGAGCACGCAGAGCCGTGTGCGAGACGGATTCGCGACGTCGTCACCGCGACTGCTCCGAGGATCACCTCCGGCGCTGTCGTGTGCCATCCCCCGGGCAGCTCGTTCTCCTGAACGTAGAACCGATCGAACCCCACGTCCTCGGCGAGACGCGCAGCCTGCACCACGTCACGGAGCAGCCGATGCCGCGCGGCCTGCGTTCCGGACGCGAGACGCGTGGTGTAGAGCAATCCGAATTCGGTCATGGTGCGCGATCGATGCCCCGCGGTCAGGTCGATGAACCTTGCTTTAGAGGACCACCGGGGCCCCGGGGACCTCCACGCCCTCCCACGCGGCTCGCTGGGATTCCCATGGATCGTCGATGACGACGGGCTCGAGCGCGAGCAGGTAGGTCGCGCGACGTTCCTCCGTGTACTCGGGCCACAGGGGTTGCCCCGACGGGTCCGGCGCTCCGGTGCGCATGAACGCGACCCACCGTTCGCGCATCGCGCGAGCCATCCGCTCGACGGCTTCACCTTCACCGACCAGCACGGGTACGTCGGGCGCCGAGGTGGTGCCGAACAGCAGCGGGTTGTCGACGCAGTGCGACGCCCCCGCGCCATCGGGTGACTCGTACTGGAGCAGGTAGGAGAACCGTGGCGCACCCCCAGACGCCTTCGCCTCGAGCAGCCGAACGGAGTTCATGCGGACCGCGCGATCGTTCATGAGGAACTCGAGCGGCTGTGGGGGGAGCGGGCGACGGCCGTTGGTCGATAGGGCCGCGCTCGAGTATGCCTCCGTCACGCGCTCCCGGATCGGCGAGGGGAGGAGCTGCGCGAACCCTGCGACCGCTTCGTCTCCGGCCGCGTCGAGGCCGAGCGGTTTCAACATGCGGTGCAGCTCGTGGGTCGTGCTGCCCGACAGCAGGGGGACGTCGGCCGACGCTCCCGCTCGCAGCCGATCGAGGGTGCCGCCCGACAGGACCCTGCCGTCCATCACGGGGCCGATCGGCGGACCGAACGGGCTCATCGTCATCGCGTGCACGACCGGCCGCACCGCAGCGACCAGCTGATCGGCGGGCGCCGTCGCGACCGTGTCGCGCAGCGAGGCGTCGAGCTGTTCGAGGAACGCCGCGGTCACGACCTTCGCCTCGTCGACCGTGAACGGGTCGGGCGTTCCGGGGCTCTGCGCCACCGCGCGACGGATCAGCCCGCGGGTCTGCGGCATGGCGAGGAGCGTCGCGACGACCTTCGCGCCGGCCGACTGCCCGGCGACCGTGACGCAGCCGGGATCTCCGCCGAAGGCCCCGATGTTGTCCCTGACCCACTCCAGCGCGAGCACCACGTCGAGCAGGCCGACGTTCGCGCTCTCCGACAAGCGGTCGTCACCGAGCTCGCCCAGGTAGACGAACCCGCCGAGGGCGCCGAGCCGGTAGTTCGTGGTCACCACGACGACGTCCTGCTCGGCGGCGAGGGCCGCCCCCTCGTAGAACGCCTCCGAGCCCGAGCCGGCGTAGAACGCGCCGCCGTGGACCCAGAACAGCACCGGTCGCCCGGCCGCATCGGCGGCGGGTGTCCACACGTTCAGCGACAAGCAGTCCTCGTCCATCGGTCCGACGTCGAGGGGCATGTGCGGCATCCCCGGCTCCTCCGGGTCCTGCGGGCACGACGGGCCGTAGGCCTTGGCCTCCCGCACGCCGCGCCAGCGCGACGCCGGCTCGGGCGGCCGGAAGCGCAGCGCTCCGACCGGCGCCTGGCCGAAGGGGATGCCCAGGAATGCCTGCGAGCCGGCGAGCTGCAGGCCGTCGATTGCCCCGGCGGGCGCGATCACTGATGCCACAGGAATGCTCTCCCTGGTCTCGGGAGCCCGCCGACGCGGCCGACTCTGGTCGCCAACCTATCCCCCCGTCCGGGGCCGGCCCGCGCGTGGTTGTCATTTCGGAACGCGCGCCACGCGGCGGCGCGGCGCGTCCGCGTTTGCCGAACCGGGAAGAACGGGGCGAACGCCGCGAGCTACGGTCGCTCGATGCTGGGCGGAGTCGACGCGACCGTCACCCCTGAGCGAATGCGCGCGACGCTTGGGCGCTTCTGCACTGGGGTCACAGTCGTCAGCACCGAGTTCGACGGAGTCGCCCACGCGATGACCGCGAACGCCTTCGTCTCGGTTTCGCTGGACCCGCCGCTGGTCCTCGTCTCGATCGATCAACGCGCGCGCATGCACGAGATCCTGGCGCGCAGTCGCCGCTACGGCGTCTCCGTGCTGAGCGCCGACCAGGAGCGGGTCGCTCTCCACTTCGCAGGACGGCCGATGCCGGATCCGGGCGGGCTGCTCGAGCCGGCAGCGGAGGCCGGCCCGCCGTTGATCCACGGGGCGATCGCCCACGTGGTCTGCGAGCTCCACGCGACGGTCCCGGCCGGAGATCACACCCTCTATCTCGGCTTGGTCGAGGAGCTGCGCAGCAGGCCGGGCGCTCCGCTGCTGTTCCACGCCGGCGACTTCGGCCGCATCGACGTGGAGCAGCACGAGAGCCGCTGGACCGCCTGGTAGGAAGCGGTCAGCCGCGCAGCCCGCGGGCGATCACGTTGACGTCGCCCGAGTCGACCATCCCCGGGATCGTCCAGCCGTCCAGGTCGTACTCGCCCATGCACTGCTCGGCGAAGGCGATCATCTCATCCGCCTTGCCCATCGCCTGGGCCGTGAGGAGCGTCTGGATGCGCGTGTCGTCCTGGTTGCCGCCGTAGTTGCGCTCGTAGAGCTCGTGACGGCCGCCGAACTCCGTGCCCATCGCGTCCCACAGCAGCTTCAGCAGCTTCACGCGGTCGAGCGCCTCGACGCCGTGCGAGCCGCGGATGTACTTGTCGAGGTACGGCCTGACCTCTGCGCTCTTCCAGTCGGCAGCGTGCGAGTTCAGGTAGATCAGCCCGCTCGCGACGGTGTTCTCGATGATGTCCTTGATACGCGGGTACGCCACGGGTGCGAACACCCGGTACGCCATTCCCTGCTCGACGTTGGGAAGCACGGCGTCGCCGATCCACGGCATCGGGTTACGTGCCATTGCGTCGGTGAGGCCCCAGAACAGGTTCCGCCACGCGACGATCTCGCCCACGGCCGCCTGCACGCCCCGGTACTCGGAGGTACCGGCCACCTGCACGGCCTTCATCGTCAATCCCGCGATGAAGTCGAGCTTGACGCACAGCCGGATCAGCGCCTGGAAGGTCAGCCGGGGGATGAAGCCCGAGTTCGGCGCCCACCCGTTGACCGCGTCCGCGTCCCCGTACACGAACACGTTCTCCCACGGCACGAGCACGTCGTCGAGGACGAGGATCGCGTCGTTCTCGTCGAAGCGGCTGGACAGCGGGTAGTCGAACGGGCTGCCGGTGACCGCCGCCTGGAACTCGTAGGACGTGCGGCTGATCAGCTTCACACCCGGCGAGGCCATCGGGAGCATGAAGATGACGGCGAACTCCTTCTTCCGCATCGGCATCCCGTAGTGCCCGATGAAGTTGTAGTGGGTGAGGGCGGAGCCGGTGGCGACCACCTTCGCGCCGGAGACGACCAGGCCGTTGTCGGTCTCCTTCTTCACGTGGACGAAGACGTCGGCGACCTCGTCCGGCGGAAGGTGCCGGTCGACGGGCGGATGGACGATCGCGTGGTTGAGGTACAGCACCTTCTCCTGGCCCTCCGCGTACCACCGCCGCGCGTTCTCCTGATACGGGGCGTAGTAGTCTGCGTTCGCACCGAGCGTCGCCAGGAACGCCGCCTTGTAGTCGGGCGACCGACCCATCCAGCCGTACACCTTGCGCTGCCACGCGGTGATCGCGGCTCGGGCCTCGACGAGATCCTCGGCAGATCTCGGCGTCTTGAAGAACTTGTGGGTGAATCCGCCGCTCCCGGTGTCGGTCGGACCCGTGAGGACGCCGTCGGGGTCGTCGCGGAGCGCGTCGTAGAGCCGCGCCACGGACCGGGCGCTGTTGCGGAATGCCGGGTGCGTCGTAACGTCCTTGACGCGCTCGCCGTAGATGTAGACCTCGCGGCCGTCGCGCAAGCTCTCCAGGTAGGACTCGCCCGTGAAGGGAGCGTTGGCTGTCGGGGACGACAGTTCGGGGGTCTCGCTGGCGGTCACGGTCTCCTCCTCGATGGCTTCGGCTGCCGGCTTTCTAGCCCGCCGGCCGGGGCGGCACCGGCCCGTCCGCGATAGCCGGACGTACCGTCGCGCGATCCAACCGGTTGGTCTTTAATGCCGCGGCGCATGCTCAGCACGGTGCAGAACGCGGGGCGGGTGCTCGACCTCTTCTCGAGGGAGCAGGCCGAGTGGGGGGTCAGCGAGATCGGCCGCGCGCTCGGCATCCCGAAGTCCAACGCGCACGCCCTCGCCGCGTCGCTGGCCGAGATCGGAATGCTGACGCGCACCTCCCGGGGCCGCTATCGGCTCGGGTGGCACCTCCTGACGCTCACTGATCGCATGCGCGTGAACTTCGCCGTTCGCGACCACGCGCTCGAGATCATGCGCGCGCTCGTGAAGCGAACGGGGGAGACCGTGCTCCTGGCGGTTCTCGACCGAAGCGACGTGCTCTACATCGAGCGGGCGGAAGGCACTCATCCGATCGTCCGCCTCGTCGGTGTCCAGGTCGGCGCCAAGCTCCCCGCGTATTGCACGGCCGTCGGCAAGATCCTTCTCTCTGACCACACCCCGGAGGAAGTGCGGGAGATCGTCGGCGAAGGCCCCTTCCGGGCGCGCACGAACAAGACGACCACGACGATCGAGGAGCTCGAAGGCGCGCTCGAGAAGGTACGCGGCGAGGGCGTCGCTTACGACCTTGGCGAGATCGTGCCCGACGCGTGCTGCGTCGCAGCACCGATCTGCGGCGACGACTTCGCAATCGTCGCCGCCCTGGGGATCAGCGTTCCGGCATATCGGTTCTCGGCCCATCTTCCAAGGCTGCGGGCGATGCTTCGCGAGGCCTCGCACGAGATTTCGGCTGCTCTCTCAGAGGACTCCGCGCCCGACCGGGACGCGTCGGTCGCTCAGCCGGCCTGACTCCCGATCGCGGCGGGGCGAGCCCGCAGGCCCGCCCCGGCCACCACCGCTAGGCCTGCACACCCGACATCGGGATCACCGTCGGCGACGGCTTGCGGAAGTGCGGGATGACCTTCTTTCCGATGTTCGTGATCGTCTCCATCACGACCTCGAGCGGCACGCCGCCGATCTGGACCACGAACAGGATCTCGTCGGCGCCGGCGTCGAACATGTGCTCGACAAACGCGATCGTGTCGTTCGCGTTGCCGTAGGCGGCGTTCGACCGGTCGAGGGGGTTGAGGTCGTCTGGGTCGATGTTGGCGAGGTTCGCCAGGCCGACGGCCTCGATGAGGTCCTTGTTGGCCGTCGCGGCGATCAGCGCCGGGATGCTGTCCTCGTCCTTGTAGAGCTCCGGGTTGGGCGTCGGCCCGCCGCCGAAGAAGTGCGCCGCCGCCTCCATGAAGTACCGCTGGCCGCGGAGGCCGATGCGGCGAGCCTCGTCGCGATCCTCGAGCACGGTGGTGAACACCGTCGCGGCGAAGTGGCTGTTCGGCTGCTTGGCGATCGCATCGCCGGGCTGGCGGGCGGCGACCGCGGCGTCGTAGAGCTCACGCTTGCGGCGCACCTGGTTCGGGCCGTCGATGCCGTTGCTCATCACGCCGCATCCCCACTTGCCGGCGAGCTGAAGCGATTCGTCTCGCGTGCACGCGAGGAACAGCGGCGGGTGCGGCTCCTGGACGGGACGTGGACGGTACGGGCGCTTGACGATCCGGAAGTCGTCGCTCTGGTACTCGGCCTCGTCCTGGGTCCACATCTCGACGATCGCGCGCATCGCCTCCGGCAGCTGGCTCTTGCTCTCCTCCTCGCTGACGTCGAAAACGTCCTTCTCGATCGGGCTCGAGCTGCGGCCGAAGCCGACGTTCAGGCGCCCGTTGGCGAGGACGTCGAGCATCGCGGTTCGCTCAGCGACACGGACGGGATGGTTGATCTTGATCGGCAGGCAGACGACGCCGTGGCCGATCCGGATCCGGGACGTCTTCGCCGCGATGTACGCGAGCAGCGACTCGGGGGCCGTGCTGATCGAGTACCCCTGCAGGGTGTGGTGCTCGACCGCCCAGTAGTTGTCGAAGCCCAGATCCTCGGCGAGCATCGCCTGGTCGATGGAGCTCCGGATGAACTCGTGCTCGCGCTCGCGGTTTGGGTTCGAAACCTGGATCTCGGTGATCAGCGAGAACTCGGTCATGTTGCTCCGTTTCCGGGGGGAACGTGGATGGCCCGCATCGTTGCGGCGCCGACGCTAACGCCGGAGGGGAGCGGCTTCTCCGCTGTCCGGCCATCCGGGAAGGACGGCGCGGCGAACCTCGTCGTCGTCCGCTCCGTAGCCCGGCGGCGGGCCCGCCAGCGGGAGCACGCTGCCGTCCAGCCGGATCGGCGTCCTCAGCTGGCGCACCCGCTCGCCGTCGGCCAGCACTTCCCCGACGAGGCCAGCGCGCGTGTCCGGATCCTCGAGCATATCGCACACGGTGTTAATGAGCGCGGCGGCGACGCCGGCCTCGTTGAGCGCGCGAACCCACTGGCCGCGGGACGCTCGGAGAGACGCCCGCGCAGGACGCTCTCGAGCTCGTCCCGGTTCGCTACGCGTTCCGCGTTCGAGGCGAACCGCTCGTCCGACGCCAGCGCCGGCATCTCGATCACGTGGCAGAGGCGCGCGAACTGAGCGTCGCTCGTCGCGGCCAGTGCGAGGTCGCGATCGCCGGCGCGAACCACCTGGTACGGCGCGACGTTCGGGTGAGTGTTGCCCAGCGCCCGGGGCTCGGTGCCGCCGATGAGGTAGTTCATCGCCTGGTTCACGAGGAGCGCGCCGCACGACTCGGCGAGCGACACCTCGACACGGCCGCCGACCCCGGTGTCCTCCGCGCGCCGCAGCGCCGCCAGGATGCCGATCGTCACAAACAGGCCCGCGGACAGGTCGGCGATCGGCACTCCCGCCTTCACGCGAGAGTCCGATGACTCCCCGGTGATGCTGAGGATGCCGGCGTGAGCCTGGATCACGAAGTCGAGCGCCGGCCAGCTCTCGCGCGTCGAACCGGACCCGTATCCCGAGACGACGGCGTGGACGAGCCGCGGGTTCCGCGCCTCCAGGATCTCGTCTCCCAGTCCCAGCCGCGCCAGCGTGCCCGGGAGGAAGTTCTCGACGAGGATGTCCGCGTCCGCCACGAGCTCGAGGAGCATCGCGGAGTCCTCGTCGCTGCGGAGATCGGCGGTGATCGAGCGCCGCCCGCGATTGCAGGCGTAGAAGTAGGCCGCGTCTCCGGATGCGGCGAACGGCGGCCCCCAGCGCCGCGTCTCGTCGCCCCCGCCCGGGCGCTCGACCTTGATCACGTCGGCGCCGAGGTCGGCGAGGACCTGCGTGGCGAACGGGCCCGCGAGGATGCGCGAGAGGTCGAGCACGCGCACATCGGCCAGCGGACCCGGCATCGGCTCGTCGCGCTCCGGCCAGCTCATGCGGCCAAGCTAGAGGCGCGCCGACGGCCCTCTCGGCCACGTGCGCCATTCCCGCACGGGGCGCCCGGCCCCGGCGCGGAGGGTACGGTCGGCGGCCGACCGAGCAGTCCCCACACGCGCGAGGAGAAGAGCGATGCTGACGGATTTCGAAGGCCGCGTCGCCGTCGTCACCGGAGCGGCCGGCGGCATCGGCCTCGGCCTTGCCGAGCGCTTCGGCGCCGAGGGCATGAAGGTGGTCCTCGCCGACATCGACCCGGAGCTGCCCTCCGTGGAGAGACGTCTCCGCGAGTCGGGCGTCGAGGCCCTGGCCGTCCACACCGACGTCAGCGACGCTTCACAGGTCGACGCGCTCGCCGCCCGCACCATCGACGCGTTCGGGCAGGTGGACCTGGTGTGCAACAACGCCGGCGTGGGCGGCGCGTTGGCGTTCGAGAACATGACACTCGAGGACTGGGAGTTCGAGCTCGGCGTGGACCTATGGGGAGTGATCCACGGGCTCCGGTCGTACCTGCCGCTCCTACGCGAGCGCGAGGAGGCTCACGTCGTCAACACGGCGTCGATGGCCGGGCTGCTCCACGCGCCCTTCCTCGCGGGTTACAACGCCGCCAAGGCGGCGGTCGTCGCGCTCACCGAGACGCTGTACCAGGAGCTCGCGCTCTCCGGCTCCTCGGTTGGGATCTCGGTGCTGTGCCCGGGTGCCGTGGTGACCCGCGCGCCCGACGAGCCGAACGTGCCCGAGCTCCTCAAGCGCAGCACGCGACCGGGTCTGGACGAGGTGCACGCCCAGGTTCGCCGGCAGCTCCTGGAGCACGGGCAGGCGCCGGCGGAGGTCGCCGAGCGGGTCGTCGAGGCGATCCGGAACGACGAGCTCTACGTGCTGACGCATCCCGAGTTCGTCCCCGTCGTCCAGCAGCGCTTCGACGCGATCGTCGCCGGCGAGAACCAACCCCTGGCGGGGCTCGGCGAGATGACGCGCGCCAAGCAGGGCTAGGCCTTCCGCGGGCCTCGTCCGCGATAGCCGCACGCCTCGTCGGGGTCCGGCGCGGGACGACTACGTTGGCGACCAACCGAGTGGTTGGGAGACGACGATGACACTGAGCACGGGACCCAAGATCGAGCAGGGCGCGTCCTTCGAGCCGTGGCACGACCTCGACGACGACTACCGAAGCGCGGCCGGGCGCATGATCGAGTTTCACATGATGAGTGAGATCTTCGGTCCCGTTCAGGAGTTCCGTTGGGTTCCGAAGGCACCCTCGCTCGAGGCGAAGCTCATCTACGCGGCGAAGTCGCAGGACGAGATCGGACACGGCCTCATGCTCATGCGCGTGTGTCAAGACCTCACCGGCAAGACGCGGGCGCAGTACGTCGAGCAGATCCTCGACGGGCCGCCGCGCTTCATGAACATCTTCCATTACCCGTGGGACTCGTGGGCCGACCCCGCGATGGTGAGCTGGCTGATCGACGGCGCCGAGATCGAGCGTCAGGCGACGCTGACCCGTAGCTCTTACGGGCCGTACGCGCGCGCCATGCGGAAGATCGTCAAGGAAGAGGGCTTCCACCACCACTGCGGCCGGTATCTGATCTCACGGATGATCAACGCCGGACCGGCGCAGAAGCGCGAAGTGCAGGACTCGCTGGATCGGTGGTGGCCTCGCGCGCTCGCGATGTTCGGGCCGCCGGACGCCCAGTCGACGCACGGCGCCACCCTGATGTCCTTCGGGCTGAAGCTGGCGGGCAACGAGGACCTGCGGCAGTCGTGGCTGACGAAGTTCACCCCGCAGATCCATGCGATGGGCCTGGAGATCCGGGACGAGGAGCTCGGCTTCGACGACGAGACCGGCCGCTGGAGCTACACGATGCCGGACTGGGAGGAGTTCCGCTCCCTGCTCCGCGGCGGCAGCCCCATGGGAGAGGACCTGCAGCGCGAGCTGCGAGATTCCCGCCGGGCGAACAGTTGGCTCCTCGCCGACGCCGACGCCGACGCCGACGCGGCATACGCCTAGGGCCCGCCGGTCTCGATGCGGATCTTCGAGGTCTTCCGCCAGAAGACGCCTGGCGACCAGTTCGTGCACGTCGGAGAGGTCGAGGCGCCCGCGAGCGACGCGGCGCTGCTCGCCGCCAAGGAGCACTTCGCCCGCCGCGAGGTGTGCTCGGCGCTCTGGGTCGTGGACCGGGCCGACGTGCATGCCGCCTACTGGGACGTCGAGGTGCTCTCGGCGGGCCGGAGCAAGACCTACCGGCGGTCCGCGGGGCTGAAGGCCGGCCGCGAGAACATCCTCGACTGATCACGGACGCGCTGATGCCCGAGACCGTTCACGAACCCGCTGTCCCGCCCGGACCCCTGAGCGCGGACCTCCTGAAGATGGCCGACGAAGAGCTGTTCGTCGGGCACGTCCTGACCTCGGTCGCAGGCTTCGGGCCGGAGCTCGAGACGAACCTCGCGATGTCGTCGATGGGCCAGGACGAGATCGGCCACGCGAGGCTCCTGTACGGGCTCGTCGCCGGTCCCGACGGCGCGGTGATCAACTCGCTCGTCTACGACCGCGAGCCGCCGGAGTTCCATGCGGCGCCCATCGCGTCGGTCTACACCGAGGACTGGGCCGTGCTGCTGGTGAAGCACCTCCTCTACGAGACCGCCGACGCGGAGCGGATGCGCCTGGTGGGGGCATGCGACGCCGCCGGCGTCGCCGCGATCGCCGGTCGCGTCGGCCACGAGGAGCAGTTCCACCTCGACTACTGGCACACCTGGTGTGAGCGCACGATGGACGTGCCCGAGGGGCCCGCCCGCGTGCAGGCGGCGCTCGACGAGCTGTGGCCCAGCGCGCACGAGCTCTTCCTGTTCGGGGGCTTCGCCGGCGCGGAGGTCGCGGCGGCGAAGGGCCGCTGGAGTGACGAGGTCACCGCGCTCTGTGCCCGCTACGGGCTCGAGCTGCGAGACGGCCCAGTCCTCGCGGACGGCCGCGGCCGGATCCTCGAGGAGATGCGCAGCGTCTACTCCGCCGCGCCGGGGGCGTGGTGACGGTGGGAGTCTCGCAAGACCTGCTGGCGTCGACCGAGGCGGAGCTCCGTGAGTACCTCGCCCGCGTGGAGGATCCCGAGCTTCCCGTCTCGATCACCGAGCTGGGGATGCTGCGTGGCGTCACCGTCACCGAGCGCGAGAGCGGCGGTGTCGCGGCCGGCGTGTCACTGGTTCCCACCTTCCTCGGCTGCTCGGCGCAGCTCTTCATCGAGCGCGACGTTCGCGCGGCCGTCGACGCGCTCGAGGACCTGACGGAGCTCCACGTGGAGTGGTGCCCCGCGACCGAGTGGTCCACGAGCGACATCACCAGCGTCGGGCGCGAGCAGCTGCGCCACGTCGGCGTGGCCGTCCCCGATCCGGACGGCGGGGCACGCTGCCCGCACTGCGGCAGCGAGCGGGTCGTCGTCGACAGCGAGTTCGGTGCAGCCCTCTGCCGGCGCCTCGGGCACTGCGAGGCGTGTGGCGATCCCGTCGAGATCATGCGTTCGACGTCCTCAGGAGGACGACGGTGACCTATGTCATCACCGAGCCGTGCGTCGACGCCATGCACAAGACGTGCATCGACGTCTGCCCCGTGGACTGCATCTACGAGGGTGAGCGGATGCTCTACATACACCCGGACGAGTGCATCGACTGCGGCGCATGCGAACCGACGTGCCCGGTGCATGCGATCTACCAGGAGGACGACGTTCCGGAGGAGTGGCACGAGTACATGGCCGCCAACGAGGAGTTCTTCGCGGCGATCGGGTCCCCGGGCGGCGCCGAGCGCGGGTCCATGGGGCCGGACGTGTCGCTGGTCGCAGCGCTTCCGCCCCGGCCCGCCGACGAAGGAGCAGACGATGCCTGACCGGTTGCTCAACCGCTGGTTCGACGAGATGACCGTGGGCGACACCGAGACGACTCGACGCCGAACCGTCACCGAGACGGATGTCGTCAACTGGTGCATGTTCACGGGTGACTGGCATCCGATCCACAGCGACGTCGTCTACTCGGCCGAGTCGATGTTCGGCGCGCGGCTTGCTCCGGGGCTCATGGTGGTCGCCATCGCCGGCGGGCTCGCGGTGCCCGCCGAGAGCGCGGCGACTCTGGCTCAGTACGGCATCGACCGGATCCGCTATCCGACCCCGACCTTCATCGGCGACTCGATCAGCGTGCGCAACACCGTGGCCGCGCTGGACGACCGCGGCGACGGAACCGGCGTCGTCGACCTCGAGTGGACCGTGATCAACCAGAACGACACCGTGACCTGCAGCGTGCTGATTCGCGTCCTGCAAGCCCATCGACGGGAGGGGTGAAATGGCGGATTACCAGGTGGGGGGCGTGACGGCCAACGACGTGGTGGCCGATCTCAGCGAGGGCGGCCTGCTGACGCTCACACTCAACCGGCCCGACAAGCAGAACAGCATCACGGAGGAGATGGCCGGCGAGCTCGACGGGATCGTGACCGCCGCCGCCTCCGACCGCGAGGTCCGCTGTCTCCTGATCACGGGAGCGGGGAAGGCCTTCTGCGCCGGCCGGGACATCTCGTCGGCGAAGCCGGGCGAGGATGCCTACGAGCTGATCACGAAGGTCTTCAACCCAATGCTGGCGGCGATCTATCACTTCCCGAAGCCGTCGATCGCCGCCGTGAACGGCGCCGCCATGGGCGTCGGCCTCGGCATCGCGCTCGGATGCGACATCGTTATCGCCGCCGACAACGCCCGGTTCTCGTCCCCGTTCGCCCGCCTGGGCGCGGCGCTCGACTCCGGCGGCCACTACCTGCTTCCCCGCGCCGTGGGCTACGGGCGCGCGATGGAGATGGTCTACACCGCCGACATCATCCGCGGGAGGCAGGCGGCCGACTGGGGGTTGGTGAACCGCTCCGTCGCGGGCTCGCGGCTGGCCACGATCGCCACCGAGCTGGCAGAGCGAATCGCCGCCGGTCCGCTCGAGGCGCACATGGGCCAGAAGGAGCTCATGCGCCGCTCCGAGCGGCTCACCTACGACGAGGTCGCGGCCTCCGAGGCGACGCTCCAGGACTCGCTGATGGGCTCCGCCGAGTACGCGGAGGGGTTGCGCGCGTTCAAGGAGAAGACGGCGCCCGACTTCACGCGCGCACGCGCCGGCGCCGCGTCCCAGAGCTGACCATCCGACCAGGGAGACGGGGAGATGCTTACTGGCGATGTCGTGCGGCTGAACGCCGAGAAGTACCCGGGGAAGCTCGCCATCTCGTGGGAGGCGCGGGAAGCACGCACGTGGGCCGAGCTCAACGCCAACGCCAACCGGCTCGCGCACGCCCTGACCGCGCTGGGAGTACGCAAGGGCGACCGCGTCGCGCTGCTGTCGAAGAACCGCATCGAGTGCTACGAGGTCTTCTTCGCATGCTGCAAGCTCGGCGCGATCTACGCGCCGATCAACTACCGCCTCGTGGCGACCGAGATCGAAGCGGTCCTCGCCAACAACGAGGCGACCGTCTTGTTCTGCGCCGCGGAGTACAGCGAGACCGTCGATGCCTTCGCGCCGGAATCGCGGTCCCTCGTCGCGCACGTCGTCGGCTTCGGCGCCGGCCACCATTTCGACCTCGACTACGAGGCATTGCTGGCGCAGCATCCCGAGACGGAGCCGGACGATCCCGGCATCGACGAGGACGATGTGTGTTGGATCTGCTACACCGGCGGGACGACGGGGCGCTCGAAGGGTGTGATGCTGTCACACCGCAACAACTTCATCCAATGCGTCCAGCTCGGGATCGCCGACCGCATCGTCCACGAAGACGTGTACCTCGTCACCGGCGCGCTGTTCCACGTCGTGTTGAACATCGGTCTCGGTTACCTGTTCGTAGGTGCCTCTGTCGTGATCATGGACTTCGAGCCGGCGAAGTGCCTGGACCTGATCGAGAAGATGCGGGTGACGAAGACCTTGCCGGTCGCGACGATGCTCAACCTGCTGCTCCGCGAGCAGCGCAGCCGACCGCGCGACCTGTCCTCGCTCGAGCTGTGCGGGACGGGGGGCGCGCCGGTCAATCCGGAGATCGTCAGGCGCGCGGCGCAGGACTGGGGGTGCGACTTCGTCCAGTACTTCGGGCAGACCGAGGCGGCGCACCACTTCACGTATCTGTCCGCCGCCGACTACCGGCTCGGACTCGCGCCCGACGCGACGGAGGAGCAGAGGCGGCGCCTGGAGTCCGGTGGACGGATCCAGCACTGCGATCGCATGTGCGTCGTCGACGATGACGACAACGTCGTCGGACCCGGCGAAGTCGGCGAGATCTGCGCTCAGGGACCCAACATCATGAAGGGCTACTGGGGCCAGGAGGAGCTCTCGGCCGAGACGTTGCGCGGCGGTTGGCTGCACACGGGTGACGTCGGGTACATCGACGAGGACGGCTACGTCTACGTCGTCGACCGCAAGAAGGACATGATCGTCTCCGGCGGCGAGAACGTGTACAGCAGCGAAGTCGAGGCGGTGCTCTACCTGAGCGACGACGTCGTCGAGTGCGCGGTGATCGGCGTGCCCGACCCGACGTGGGGTGAGTGCGTCCACGCGTTCGTCGTCAAGAGCGAGGACGCCCCTGACGACGAGACCCTCGCCGAGCGGCTTCGCGCGTTCGCCCGCCAGCGTCTGGCGGCGTACAAGGTGCCGAAGAAGATCGAGGTGATCCCGGAGATTCCGAAGGCGCCGACCGGCAAGATCCAGAAGACGGTCCTGCGCGAGCGGTTCTGGGGAGCCGAGCGGCGGCGGGTCGCCGCACCCGTGGTCGGAGGCGACTAGCGTCGCGATTCGCTAGCGCGCGAGCATGCGCGGCGGGGGCAGGACTCCCTGTCGCATGAACGCGGTCAGCGAGCGGACGATGTCCTGCGGGCGGTACGGGCCTTCGCCGGCGCGATACCACTCCACCACCCAGTTGATCATGCCGAGTACGAGGCGGCCGAGCAGCAGCGCGTCGATGTCGTCGCGCACCTCCCCCTTGTGCTGCGCGCGGCGGATGAGGTCGGAGAACCGGCGGTCGTACTCGCGCCGCCGTTCCCACAGACGCTCGCCACCGTCGACGTCTTGCTTGAGGTCGAGCAGGATGTTGATCCCGCGGATGTCGTCGAGCGCCACGCTCGCCGCGCCCGCGAACGCCGTCACCACGCGCTCGCCGGCATCGGTCCGGGCTTCGACCGCGGACTCGAGGCTGGCGAAGAGTGCGTCCAGCGTCCGGCCGCAGATCGCGTTGAGGAGCTCGGCCTTTCCTTCCACGTGGTGGTAGAGGCTCGACTTGTGCAGACCGCTCGCATCGGCGATGTTCTGCATCGACGTGCTCGCGTAGCCGTGCTGGAAGAAGAGGTCGGCGGCCACTTCCACGATGTCGTCGCGTCGCAACGAATCTGAGGCGACCTGACGCTGGACGGACGTGCGACCCACGACTGGAACAGTTTACGGGTGAGGCCACCCGCTCCGGTGACGCAAGTGACTTCACGACTCGTCCGCCGGACGGAGCGCAGAGCGGCGTTCGGGATATCAGAAAGGGGCGCGGGCGAACCCTGACGAGATCTATCGTCGGCGCATGAGCCAACAGACGGTAGCCAGCAACGTCCCCGTCCTCGAAGGGGACGGATTCCTGTCGGGGATGGCGGGGGACACCGCCGCCTACTACGAGGAGATCCGCGCCGTCGGCG
>JAOPZQ010000634.1 GCA_025964075.1 Solirubrobacterales bacterium
GTCGTGACGAAGTCGACCTTGGCCTCGCGGTCGGTGGGGTCGGCGATCAGCCGGTTGCCGGCGTCGACCAGGTGCCGGTCGAACAGAGTCACGAAGGCGTCGTTGAGGTTCTCCCGGACGCGAGCGAGCTGGTCGTCCATGGTGCCGTCGTAGCCCGCGACCTCCTCGTAGAAGCGCGAGAAGTGCTGCGCGTGGCGCGCCTCGTCGACCTGCTGGGTCGTGAGGAACGCCTCCTCCGCCTGGTCCTCGTAAGCCATGACGAGACCCGAGAACTGCGTGGTCACCCGCTCCTCGCCGACGAAGAACGACGAGAGGCCCCAGAGCATCTCCTCCTTGACCTCGGGCTCGAGCGCCGCCCAGTCGTCGCGGTCCTTGGAGAAGTCGATCGTCTGCGTCTGCCAGTTCTGGCGCTCCCACAGCCGGTAGAGCTGGTGCGGCGTCATGAGCTGGACCTGGGAGAGCTTGGAGTCGTCGGTGATCGTGCCGACATCGCCCTGCTGAGTGAGATCGAGGAGGGTGGACATGGGCAGCAGTTTGACACAGTGTCAAACGCCGCGTGGTCGGGTAACCTGGCGCCGTGGCGTTGAGCGGACGCACCGAAGCGCAGAGCGAGAAACGGGCCGGGATCGAAGCCGCCGTCCTGCGGGCGACCGAGGAGCTCCTCGCGGACGGGAGGCCGTTCGCCGATCTCCGGGTGGAGCAGATCGCCACCCGCGCCGGAATCTCGCGGACCGCGTTCTACTTCTACTTCAGCGACAAGCGGGAGCTGCTGATGCGCCTCACCGAGGGCGTCTCCGAGCTGGTCTACGCGGAGGCCGGACGCTGGTGGTCGACCGGGAGGCCCGGTGAGCTCAGCGAGGCCATGGACACGGTGATCGCCCTGTACGACGAGCACCGGCCGCTCGTCGGCGCCGTAGTCGAGGCCTCGACCTACGACGCCGAGGTCGCCGCGTTCTGGCGCGCGGTCGTCGGTCGCTTCGTCGAGGCGACGCAGGCTCGCATCGAGGCCGAGCAGGCCGCCGGTCGCGCCCGGCCTGAGATCTCCGCCCGCGCGGTCGCGTTCGCGCTGACCTGGATGACCGAGCGCACGTGCTACGAGCACACCGAGCAGGGCAAGCCGTTCCCGAGGGACGAACTGCACGCCGCGCTGATGGGGATCTGGTTCGGCGCGGTGTACGGCGGCGCGCCGCCTACGGCACTCGAGTGATCTCGCCCGTCTCCTCGGTCCGCCGCGGCGGGGGCGGCGGCTCGTCCGGCGCCGCCACCGTGGAGAACTCTCCGGTCTCGAGGCCCTGCTCGACGCTGCGCCGGATCTGCCATTCGGTCGTGTCCGGGTCGACCTTGCGCAGCTGGCGCGTCCGCAGGCCCTTGAACTTGAGGATCTCGAGCACGTAGACGAGGTAGACGCTCGCGGCGAGGCCGACCAGCCCGAGGCCGAGCATGAACACGGTCCACCCCGTGTGCAGGTGGCCGTGGTGGTCGGAGTACGGGACGAAGCGCAGCGCCACGCCGATCCCCGCCAGGCACAGCGTCCAGGCGTACAGATAGAGGACGGTGCGGCGCTGGGAGAACCCGATCCGCGCCATCCGATGATGGAAGTGGTTGGCGTCGGCCGCCCACGGGGCGCGCTTGTACTTGAGGCGCTTGGCGACGACGAACCCGGTGTCGAGGAACGGCACGGCAAGGACCACCAGCGGCGTGATCAGCGTGACGACGGCGTTCGTCTTCAGGGAGCCGAGCACGGCGACCACCCCGAGGAGGTAGCCGAGCAGGTTCGAGCCCGAGTCGCCCATGATCACCGACGCCGGGTGGAAGTTGTGGATCAGGAAGCCGGCGGCGGCGCCCGCGGTCGCCGCGGCGAGGATGGCCGCGGCCGCGTGATGGAGGTCGAAGGCGATGATCGTGAACGCGATGCCGCTGATCGCGCACACTCCCGCCGCGAGGCCGTCGATCCCGTCCGAGAAGTTGACGACGTTCATGACCGCGACGAGGCCGAGCATCGTGACCACGCCGCTCAGCGAGTGGAACTGGATCGGCCCGATGATCGGGAGCGTCAGGTCCGTCACCTTGACGCCGCTCAGGACCGGGGCGAGCGCCGCCACGATCTGGCCCGACAGCTTCCACTGCGGAGCGAGGGTGAGCACGTCGTCGGTCGCGCCGACCGCGGTGATGATCACGGCGCCGACGAGGATCCCCCGGGTCGACCCGCGGTCGGGCAGCCAGATCACGGCCGCGAGGATCGTGCCGGCGAGGATCGCGAGGCCGCCGAGGCGCGGCATCGGCCGGTCCGCCAGCCCCCGCTCGCGAGGCTGGTCGACGGCGCCGACGCGCCGCGCCAGCCATATGGTCAGGGGCGTGAGGATCGCCGCGGCGGCGCCGGCGACGAGGAAGGCGTAGACGGCGTCCCGATGGCTCATGACGACGCGGCTACAGGATCGCACCCTTTCCGGACCGCGGCCGGGCGCACCCGGACGAGGCCCCGGTGAGCGAGCCTCAGACCGACGCGGGGACGCCGAGGTGCGCGTACAGCGGGAAGCTCTCGACGACCGCCTGGACGCGCTCGGTGAGCTCGGCGCGGCGGGCGTCGAAGTCGGGCTGCAGCGTCGCGGCGATGATCCGGCCCACCTCCGCGAAGTCCTCGACCTGCAGGCCGCGCGTGGCGAGCGCCGGCGTGCCGATGCGCAGGCCGCTCGAGATCGCCGGCGGGCGGGGGTCGAACGGCACGGCGTTGCGGTTGACCGTGATCCCGACGTCGTGCAGCCGGTCCTCCGCCTGCTGGCCGTCGAGCTCGGACTCGCGGAGGTCGCAGAGGACGAGGTGGACATCGGTGCCGCCCGTGAGGACGCTGACGCCCGCGCCGGCGCCGAGCAGCTCGGCGGCCACGGCCTTGGCGCCCGTGACGGTGCGCTCCTGGCGCTCCCGGAACGGCTCCGTGGCGGCGATCCGCAGGGCCACCGCCTTGCCGGCGATCACGTGCTCGAGCGGGCCGCCCTGCTGGCCCGGGAAGACCGCGGAGTTGATCGCCTTCGCGTGCTCCTCGGTGCAGAGGATCATCCCGCCTCGGGCACCGCCGATCGTCTTGTGGATCGTCGTCGTGACGACGTCGGCGTAGGGCACCGGGTTCGGGTGGAGGTCGGCGGCGACGAGGCCCGCGAAGTGGGCCATGTCCACCATCAGCAGCGCGCCCACCTCGTCCGCGATCTCGCGGAAGCGGGGGAAGTCGAGCTGGCGCGGGTAGGCCGACCAGCCGGCGAGCACCAGCTTCGGCCGGCGCTCGCGCGCGATGCGCGCGACCTGATCCATGTCGATGAGGCTCGTCTCGCGGTCGACCTGGTAGGGCGCGATGTCGTAGAGCCGCCCCGAGACGTTGATCTTCATCCCGTGCGTCAGGTGGCCGCCGTGCGCCAGCTCGAGGCCGAGGATCGTGTCGCCGGGCTTCAGCAGGGCGTGATAGACGGCGGCGTTCGCCTGCGCGCCCGAGTGCGGCTGGACGTTCGCGTGCTCGGCGCCGAACAGCGCCTTCGCGCGGTCGATCGCGAGTTGCTCCGCGACGTCGACGTGCTCGCAGCCGCCGTAGTAGCGCTTGCCCGGATAGCCCTCGGCGTACTTGTTCGTCAGGACCGAGCCCTGGCACTCGAGCACCGCCTGGGGCACGAAGTTCTCGGAGGCGATCATCTCGAGCGTGCCCTGCTGGCGCTCGAGCTCGGCGGCGAGGACGTCGGCGATCTCGGGGTCGACGTCGGCGAGCGGGCGGTTGAAGAAGTCGGGCGGCAGCTCGGTCATGGGCTGAGCCTACCAGCGGGTTCAGGCACTAAACGAAGGTCCGGACTGTCAACTCAGGGAGGCGGTTAAGCGGTAGGAATAGCTAACGACACCGAGGATCGAGGAGCTTTGCGATTGTGTCCGGACGCCGGCACCCGGGCGCCGCCGGCATCACCCTGATGGTTCTCTCCCTCGCGCTTCTCCTGCCGCTCGCGGCGCATGCTCGAGGGCAGACCGGCCCGCAGGGTCCGCGGGCGCTCTGGAGCCGGTATCCGCTGACGCCGCAGCGCAGCGCGACCCTCCCGGGCCGCTCGGGACCGGCGGCTCCCGCCGGCCCGACGTCCGTATCCGACTCCGGGGGAGGGTTTCCCTTGCTTCCCGTGCTGCTCGCCGTCGCCTTGGGGCTGACCGGCGGGATGGTGGTCGAACGTCGCCGGCACCGACGCCCGGTGGCCCTGCGCTTCCATCACCCGAGGGGCTCGACGCCCGCGCGGCCCCGGCCCCGGCCCCGGCCCTGGGGCCCGCGGCCGC
>JAOPZQ010000147.1 GCA_025964075.1 Solirubrobacterales bacterium
GCGGAGCGTCCGGCGTTGCTGCGTCTCGGCGCCCGGCGGCTCGTCCGGCTGCCGCGCCGGCGCCGGCGCCGGCGCCGGCGCAGCGCGCTCTCGCCGTCATGACCGATCCCAAGCCCGCCGGCCAGGCGAGCGGGCGCTACGTCTGGTTCGTCGGCCTGCTGGCGCTGGTGATCGTCGTCTACATCACCGTGAACACGTTCCTGAACGGCGGGCACGGCGGGCAGGGGCTGCAGGCGGGGGACACGCTCCCGCCCTTCGCGGCGCCGCTCGCGACCAGCAACTTCCCGGACGGGGCGGACGCCGACACCGGCGGCAGCAAGGTGCCGCCGTGCCGGTTCACTCGCCCCGGCGCGCTCAACATCTGCGCGGAGCGGCGCCGGCCGCTGGTCCTCGCGTTCATGGTCGTCGGAAACGGGGACTGCACCAAGCAGCTCGACACGATGCAGCAGGTCTCGAAGCGGTTCCCCAACGTCAACTTCGCGGCGATCGCCGTCAAGGCGTCGCGGAGCGACATCGCGCCGGTGGTCCGGAAGCACGGCTGGACGTTCCCGGTGGCCTACGACAACGACGGCGCGGTCGTCAACCTCTACCGCCTCGGGGTGTGCCCGGCGGTGACGTTCTCCTATGCGGGCGGCACGGTGATGAGGACGTCGCTCGGGACGGCGACCGTCAAGCCGCAGATCCTCGCCACCGAGATCCGCACGCTGCTGACGACCACGCCGCCGCCCCGGAGCGCGGGGTGAGCACCTCCGAGGGCTGGGTCGCGACCGAGCTCGCGGAGGAGTTCCCACGGCTCGGAGTCGTCTGGATGACCGTCGAGGCGCGGCCGGGGAAGACGCCTCCTGGCGTCCGGCAGCGCCTGCGCGATCTCTCGAGCCGGTTCCGCGGCGGCACGGCCGTGGCCATGCGCCAGGATCCGGTGCCGTGGGCCTACCGGGTCTTCTTCCGCCACATCGGGCTCGACCCGGACGTCAACCGCACGCCGGTCGAGCAGGCGGCGGTCGACCGGCTGATCGCCGGCGAGTTCCGCTCGCGGAACCTCGTCGACGACGCCCTCACGATCGCCGTGGTCGAGACCGGGGTGCCCGTGTGGGCGCTCGACGCCGACACGATCGAGGAGCCGCTGGGCATCCGGACGACCGTCGCGGGGGAGAGGCTGGGCCGCGGCGTCGAGGCCACGCCGGTCGCCTCCGGACGGCTCGCCGTCGCCGATCCGGCGGGGCCGCTGGCGCTGCTGTTCGACGAGGTCGCCGACGCGCACGGCGTCCGGAGCGAGACGACGCGGATGACGCTGTTCGCCGTGCGAGTGAGCGGTGTCCCGTCGATCCACGTCGAGGAGGCGCTGTGGACGTGCGCCTCCGTCCTCGCGGCGAGGTAGCCGAAACCCGGTGTTATGCTTCGCGCGTGGAGGTGGCAGAGCACACCCCGCTGACGCCGCTCCCGCCGTCGATCGTCGAGGTCGACGAGCGCGGCGCGCGACGCACTCTGCGCGACCAGATCGGGAGGCTCGAGCGCGAGCTCGGTCAGGCCGTGATCGACGCGCGTCCCGGCGTGCTCGGCGCGCCGGCGGAAGCGCCGGCTCGCGGAGGCCCACGGGTCCTGTCCCTAGGCGAGCTGGAGCGGGTGCGCGACCGCCTCGCCGACCGCCTGCAGGACGTCCGCCACGAGCTGATCGCCCGGGCGACGGAGCAGGCCGCGTGGCGCGAGCTGCTCGAGCGCATGCTGCTGGCGCCCGGCCGCTATCGCCACGTGCGCGTGAGGAACGCCGACCTCGGCATGCCGGGGTGCACGACGTACGAGTCGGTGCCGCGCCTCGGGCTCGTCGGGGTGCTCATGGGCTGGTGGCAGGTCAAGGTCTCATCCGGCTGTCCGTTAGCCACCGGGGGCGCGCCGGCGCTCCCTCTTTGAGATCCTGACGCGCGTGAGCGACGCGTCGCCAACGTCGGAGCCGCGACGCATGCGGATCACCGGCCTGCACCACATCACGGTCATCTGCCGCGACCTCGACCGGACGGCCGCCTTCTACCGCGACGTCCTCGGGTTGGCGCTCGTCCAGGAGGGCGTCAACGACGACGATCCGGACCGCCGGCACTTCTGGTTCGGCGACGCCGACGGGACCCCGGGCACGCTGATCTCGTTCCTCGAGTACGACTCGATGCCCGAAGGGGTCACCGGCGCCGGCTCGACCCATCACTTCGCGTTCGCGGTCGACTCCGCCGCCGAGCTCGAGGCGTGGCGCGACTACCTGCGCTCGCGCGGCGTTCCCAGCACCGAGGTGCTAGACCGCGGGCGCTTCTCCTCGCTCTACTGCCGCGACCCCGACGGCCACATCGTCGAGATCGCCAGCCGGGACTGATCCTCAGCTCCAGGGCGTCACGCGGATCGAGGGGCGGAACCGCTCGCGCGGCCGCCCGTCCCGGGCGAGGATCGCCTGGGTGGCCTCGGTCGTCGTCACGAACCGGCGCAGCGCCCAGGCCGCGGGCGTGCGGCGGTCGGGCGTGAGCATGCTCGCGTGCCAGAGGCCCGCGACGGGCATGCCGTCGACGTCGAGGACGACGACGGCTCCCCTCTCGACGTCGTCGAGCACCGCGTGGTCGATCGCGAGCATGACCCCGCGGCCCTCCGCGACCTCGGCCACGGCCGTGGCGTGGCCCGGCCGAGCGTGCAGGTGCGGCGAGGGCAGGCCGCCGCGGACGAGCAGGGAGGTCGTCACCGCGGCCTCCGCTCCGACCGCGCCGACGAGCCACGCGTCCGCCGCGAGATCGGACAGTGGGACGCCGCGCGCGCCGGCGAGCGGGTGCTCGGGGGCCGCCACGACGAGCATCGCGTAGCGCAGGAACGGGACCGACTCGACCGCGCCCCGCGCATCGTCGCGGGGCCGCGGGCCGAGCACGACGTCCGCCCTGCGTCCCACGAGGAGGTCGCTGAAGGCACCGGCGGGCGCCACCTCGAGATGGATCTCGACGTTGGCGTTCCGCCGCTCGAAGGCGGCGAGCAGCCGCGGCGCGACCGTCTCCGCGACGGTCGCGGTCGCGGCGACGCGCAGGATGGCGGTCTCGCCCCGAGCCTCGCGCACGGCGCGGCGCGCCCAGTCGGCGAGACCGAGGATCTCGGCCGCCCCGGTGGCGAGCCGGCGGCCGCCCGGGGTGAGCCCGATCCCGTCCGCCTTGCGGACGTAGAGCTCGTCGCCCAGCTCGCGCCGCAGCGCGGCGACCGCTCCCGAGACCGACGGCTCGCTGACGCCGAGCTCGACCGCGGCGGCCTTCACCGATCCGAGCCTGGCGACCGTCGCGAACGTGTGGAGCTGAGCGAGGGTCAACTTAGGTGATCGCCTAATACGGGTTGACGTCGCGATCATACGCTGGGAGCGTGCTCTCGACCCCACCGCGGAAGGAGAGCCGCCGTGCAAGTCCCGGCACCGTTCGAGTACGAGCGCGCGACCAGCGTCGAGCATGCGGTCGCGCTGCTCGAGAACCTCGGCTCCGAGGCACGCATCATCGCCGGCGGGCACAGCCTGCTTCCGATGATGAAGCTCCGCCTGGCGACGCCCGAGCACCTCATCGACATCGGCGACCTGACGGATCTCGCGTACATCCGGGAGGAGGGCGGCGAGGTGCGAATCGGCGCGCTCGCCCGCCACCGCGACGTGCTCGAGTCCGATCTGCTCGCCGAGCGGCTGCCGATCTTCGCCGACGCGGAGCGCGTCGTCGCGGACCCGGTCGTGCGCAACCGTGGCACCGTCGGCGGCTCGCTGTGCCAGGCCGATCCGGCCGAGGACCTGTCGGCCGTCTGCATGGCGCTCGGCGCGCAGCTGGTGATCCGGGGCTCGGGCGGGGAGCGCGTCGTCCCGATGCGCGACTTCCACGTCGGCCCCTACGAGACCGCGGTAGGCGACGCGGAGATGCTCCTCGAGGTTCGCGTCCCGCTCCGCCCGGACATGGGCAGCGCCTACGAGAAGGTCGAGCGGCGCGTCGGCGACTGGGCGATCGCCGCGGCCGGCGTCGCGCTCTCCTTCGACGGCGGCACGATCGCCGAGGCAGGCATCGGCCTCGCCGCGGTCGGGCCCGGGACGGTGCACCTGACGCGCGCCGAGGACGCGCTCCGCGGACAGGCGCCGTCGGAGGAGCTGTTCGCGCAGGCGGCCAAGATCGCCGGCGAGGACTGCGCGCCCACGGCCGACCAGCGCGGCCCCGTCGACTACAAGCGCCAGCTCGCGGGCGAGCTGACTCACCGCGCCCTGCGCCGCGCCGCGGCTCGCGCGCTCCAGCAGGAGGTCTGATCGATGCAGGTGACGATGACGGTCAACGGCGAGGAGCTGACGCGCGAGATCGAGCCGCGGCTCCTGCTCGTCCACTTCCTGCGCGACACGCTCGGCCTCACCGGGACGCATTGGGGCTGCGACACGTCGAACTGCGGCGTGTGCGTCGTCCTCATGGACGGCGAGCCGGTCAAGTCCTGCACGGTGCTCGCGGCGATGGCCGGGGGCCACGAGATCCGCACGATCGAGTCGATGGAGCAGGAAGGCGTGCTCGATCCGGTGCAGCAGGGCTTCACCGAGGAGCACGGGCTGCAATGCGGCTTCTGCACGCCGGGGATGATCATGACCGCCCGCGCGCTGCTCGACCGCAATCCTCACCCGTCGGACGCGGAGATCCGCGAGGCGATCTCGGGCCAGATCTGCCGCTGCACGGGCTACACGAACATCGTCAAGGCGATCCGCTGGGCGGCCGAGCACGAGGCCGCCGCGGCGCCGGGGAGCTGAGCCATGTCGACCACCGAAGAGCGTCCGATCGGCTACGGCCGCCTGAAGCGCAAGGAGGACCCCAGGTTCATCCGCGGCCAGGGCCGCTACGTGGACGACGTCGTGCTCCCCGGCATGCTGCACGGCGCGGTGCTGCGCAGCCCCCTCGCGCACGCGAGCATCGTCTCGATCGACACGTCGGCGGCTCTCGCCCACACCAAGGTCCGCGCGGTGATCACGGGCAAGGACCTCGAGGGCCTGAAGCTCGCGTGGATGCCGACGATGTCCTACGACACGCAGGCGGTGCTCGCCACCGACAAGGTCCGCTTCCAGGGCCAGGAGGTGGCGTTCGTGGTCGCCGACGACCGCTACGCGGCGCGCGACGCGGTCGAGCTCATCGACGTCGACTACGACGAGCTGCCCGCGGTCGTGAACGCGCGCCACGCGCTCGACCCCGACGCACCGATCATCCGCGACGACCTCGAGGACAAGAAGGACAACCACATCTTCGACTGGGAGGCGGGCGACAAGGCCTCGACCGACGAGGTCTTCGCGCGGGCCGACGTGGTCGTGAAGCGCGACATGATCTACCCGCGCTGCCATCCGGCGCCGCTCGAGACCTGCGGGGCGGTCGCGGACATGGACAAGGTCACTGGGCAGCTCACGCTGTGGACGACGTCGCAGGCGCCGCACGCCCACCGCACCGTCTACGCGCTGGTCGCCGGCCTGCCCGAGCACAAGATCCGGGTGATCTCGCCGGACATCGGCGGCGGCTTCGGCAACAAGGTGCCGATCTACCCCGGCTACGTATGCTCGATCGTGGGCTCCATCCTCACCGGCAAGCCGGTGAAGTGGATGGAGGACCGCTCGGAGAACCTGACCTCGACCGGCTTCGCCCGCGACTACATCATGCACGGCGAGATCGCGGCCACGAAGGAGGGGAAGATCCTCGGCGTGCGAGTGGACGTGCTCGCCGACCACGGCGCCTTCAACGCCACCGCGCAGCCGACCAAGTACCCGGCCGGGTTCTTCCACATCTTCACCGGCTCGTACGACCTCGAGGCCGCGCACTGCAAGGTCACCGGCGTCTACACGAACAAGGCGCCGGGCGGCGTGGCCTATCGCTGCTCGTTCCGCGTGACCGAGGCCGCGTACCTCGTCGAGCGGATGGTCGACGCCCTCGCGCTCGAGCTCAAGGAGGACCCGGCCGAGCTGCGGCTCCGGAACTTCATCCGTGCCGACCAGTTCCCCTACGTCAACAAGACCGGGTGGACCTACGACTCC
>JAOPZQ010000649.1 GCA_025964075.1 Solirubrobacterales bacterium
GGCCGGCGGGCAGCGGCGCCACGTCGTCGCCGAGCAGGCGCCGGCGCAGCTCTCGCAGTTGCCATGTCGCGTTCTTCGAGGTCATCTCGTACTTCCACAGGGTCACGAAGAGGAGCGCCATGCCGACCAGCGCCACCGTGAACGTGAGGCGCATCGATCCCGGGAGGTTCCCACCGGTCGTCGTCAGCACGCGGGGATGCACGAGGCTCTGCGATAGGCGGACGGCGAGGAAGTTCAACGGCACGAACGCGCCGGCGACGATCGCGAACACGCTCGCGTACGTCGCCTGCTTCTCCGGGTCCTCGATCGAGAACCGCAGCGGTTGGTAGCAGGCATAGAGCAGGAAGACGATGAGGAACGACACGAGCGTCGGCTCGTCCCACACCCACCAGTGCCCCCACGACGCCTTGGCCCAGATCGAGCCCGTGACGAGCACGCCGACCGCGAGCACGAGCGACAGGTGGATCGCGACGTAGGACCGCACGTCATACCGGCGCTCGTGGGTGCGGAGGTGCTGGATCGCCATGACGCCGCCGAACACGAACCCGCACAGCGCCACGATCGCCATCGGCACGTGCAGGTAGAAGATCTTCTGGACGAAGCCCTGGTCGGCGTCGTTGGGCGCGTAGAAGAACACCAGCGCGAAGGCGGTGGTGAGCGTCACGACGGTGAGGGCGGACAGGACGCGGAGGCGGG
This sequence comes from Solirubrobacterales bacterium, assembly GCA_025964075.1. Lineage (GTDB taxonomy): Bacteria > Actinomycetota > Thermoleophilia > Solirubrobacterales > Solirubrobacteraceae > JAOPZQ01. The sequence goes on from JAOPZQ010000649.1 coordinate 697, forward strand.
ACCCGTACATCGGGCCTAGAGCGTACCGTCCGGCGGTCGGAGGGTCAGTCTTCAAGCAAGAAGTCGAAAACGGCATACGCGATCAATCCGAAGACCGCGTCGTAGAGCAGGAGCACGCCCAGCCACTTGAACGGGATCGCCGCCGGGCCACCCGTCAGGAGCAGCGGCGACGTGCACCGGGCCGTCGCGATCAGCGCCGGGACGAGCAGCGGCAGCGCGAGCAGCGGCACGATCAGGTCGCGCGCGCGGGTCTGGACCGCGATCGCCGAGACCAGCGTCCCGACGACGGCGAGGCCGACGTCGAGCAGCAGCATCACCCCGTAGAGGCGCAGGAGCGGTGGCCCGATCGACGGCCCGAGCAGGAAGAACCCGAACGCCGGGATCGCGAACGCCTCGAGCACGGCGAGGAAGACGAACAGCGCCGCGGCCTTGGCGAGGAGCAGCGAGGTGCGGTCGACCGGGGCGAGCAGGAAGGCGTCGAGGCCGCCCTGCTCGCGCTCGGCCACGAACAGGCGGTTGATCCCGAGCACCGCGGCGAAGAGGAGCGTCACGAGGAGGACGCCGGCCGCCAGCTCGCCGTCGAGCTTACCCCGGTTCAGGCCGAAGTGGAAGATCACGTACGTCGAGAGGCTGAACAGCGCCATCGCGGGCAGCGACTCGAGCGTGCGCAGCTCGAGCAGGAGGTCCTTGCGCAGGACGACGAGAGCGGTGCGCATCAGCGGTAGAGCGCCTCGACGGCGGCGGGGTCGATCTCGCTCGCCGGGCCGAGCAGCTCGGCCCGGCCGCCGCGCAGTCCGAGCGCCAGGTCCGCCTCGGCGAGGCCGCCGCGCGGGTCGTGGCTCGTGAGCACGCGGGTCTTCCCGGCGGCGCGGCCGAGCAGCGGCTCGAGCGCCGCCGACGCCGCCGGATCGAGGTTCGCCCGCGGCTCGTCGAGGAGGAGGACGTCGGGGTCGTGGAGCACGGCGCGGCACGCCGCCAGCCGCTGGACCATGCCGCGCGAGAGCGAGCGCAGCGACTCGTCCGCGCGGCGCTCGAGCCCGACCGCGGCGAGCAGCTCCTCCACGCGCTCCTCGTCCACCCCGAACAGCCGCGCGTGGTAGCGCAGGTTCTGGCGCCCCGTCAGATCGCGGTAGAGCAGCGGGTCGTGGGCGAGGAATCCCACGCGACCGCGCACTTTCCAGCCCTCGGCGGGGAGCGTCGAGCCGAGCACGCGCGCCTCGCCGCCGTGGGGACGGAGCAGCGTCGCGAGCACGCGGAGCAGCGTCGACTTGCCCGCGCCGTTGGGCCCGAAGACGACCAGCGTCGCGCCCGCCGGGACGGTCGCGCTGACGCCGGAGAGGGCCTCGCGCTCGCCGTAGCGGCGGACGAGGCCGCGCAGCTCAATGGCCGGGACTGGCTCCGCCGGCATCGCGGTTCAGCGTCGCCGCCACGTGGGACAGGGTCGGCGCCACGACGGGGAAGAGCTGGCGCACCGCCTTCGGGTTTCCCGGGAAGTTGACGACGAGCGTCCGGCCCACGATCCCCGACTCGCCGCGCGTGAGGATGCCGAGCGGCGTGAACTCGAGCGACTTCGCCCGCATCGTCTCGGCGAAGCCGGGCGCGGGGCGCTCGATCACCGCGCGGGTCGCCTCGGGCGTCACGTCGTCCGGCGTGAACCCGGTGCCGCCCGTGGTGAACACGAACGTGCAGCCCTCCTGGGCGTGGTGGTGGATGCGGTCCTCGATCAGGGGCGCGTCGTCGGGCAGGACCTCGATCGCCACGATCTCCGCGCCCGCCTCCTCCGCGAGGGCCGCGAGCAGCGGACCCGACTCGTCCTGCGCGTCGCCGCGCGCGACCGAGGTCGAGATCGTCAGGACGGCTGTCCTCACCGGCGCCAGTCCCCGGACTTCCCGCCCGTCTTCTCGAGGAGCGCGACCTCGGCGATCTCCACGCCCTTCTCGAGGCCCTTGACCATGTCGTAGACGGTGAGCGCGGCGATGCTCGCGGCCGTCAGCGCCTCCATCTCGACGCCGGTGCGTGCGCGGGTGCGCGCCTCGGCCACGAGCGTGACGGTGCCCGCCGCGGCGTCCACCTCGGCCTCGACGCCCGCGAACGTCAGCGGCAGCTGGTGGCACAGCGGGATCAGCTCGGCGGTGCGCTTCGCCGCCTGGATGCCCGCGAGGCGCGCGGTGCCGAGCACGTCGCCCTTGGGCGCGTCGCCCGCGACCACCGCCGCTGCCGTCGCCGGCGACATTCGCACGACCGCCCGGGCCACGGCGCGCCGGTCGCTCTCGTCCTTCGCGCCGACGTCGACCATCCGCGCGCGGCCCTGCTCGTCGAGGTGGGTGAGGTCCTCCATCGCTGCGCCGCAGGCTACTGCGCGCGCCACGGGTTGACCGCGCCCCGCTGCGCGAAGACGCCGCCCAGCGCCCCCGCCACCCCGCCCGCCACGAGCACGCCGAGGAAGAGCTCGCCGGCGCTGAGCGCCGCCCGCTCGTAGGACAGCAGGCGCAGCG
>JAOPZQ010000658.1 GCA_025964075.1 Solirubrobacterales bacterium
TCACCGAGCTGCCAGACGCCGAGCTCGCTCGACGCGGGCTCGCCGAACACCCGCCGGGTGAGGTCGTAGGCGGTGATGCCGCCGGCGCCCAGCGCCAGCTCGACCGCCGCCAGACGGTCCCCGACGCCGTGCCGGTGGAGCGCGATCGCGCCCGCCACGTCCTCGAGCGGCCGGCCGTGCCCGGGCAGCCCGAGCCGCACGCCGAGCGCCTCGACGCGCTCCAGCGACGCGAGATATTCGGCCACCGGGTCGGGCGTGTAGCCGTAGTCGAAGTACGGCGCGAAGACCGGGCTCACGAGGTCGCCGAGGATCGCGATGCCGCGCTCGCGCTGGACCAGGCACACGTGCGAGGGCGAGTGGCCCGGCGTCTCGATCACCTCCCAGTCGCCGAGGGACGACGGCAGGCGGACGCCGTCGCCGAGCTCGCGGTCGGGGTCGACCGCGCCGATCATGCCCTGGGTCTCCTCCCGGACGTCGCGATAGTCGGGGAGCAGCGGCCCGGGGACGCCCTCGGCGCGGGCGCGGCGGCCGCGCGCCGCCTCGATGCCGGCGGGGTCGCGGAGCGCGTCGTAGAAGTGTCCGGTCGCCGGGTGCATCCACAGCTCGGCGCCGCTGCGCTCGAGCACCCACGGCGCGATGCCCACGTGGTCGGAGTGCGTGTGGGTGGCGACGAGCGCGCGCACGTCCTCGACCTCGTGGCCGGCGGCGCGGAGCGCGTTCGCGAACGCGTCGAGCATGCTCTCGTCGCCGGCCGAGCCGCAGTCGACGAGCATCACGCCGTCGTCGCGCTCGACCACCCAGGCGTTGACATGCTCGATGTACTGCCACGGCAGCGGCAGCCGCAGCCGCCAGAGCCCGGGCACCACCTGGCGCGCGCCGGCGCTGTCCGCGTCGACCGCCCAGCTTCCTGGCGGCGGGCCTACCAGCGACACGCCTCGGGGATGGCGGGGTGGTCGGGCGCCGCGTACTTCCTGTGGATCGGCTGCACGACCTCCTCGCCGAAGCGCTGGATCTGCTCCTTCGCCGCCTCCATGGAGGGCCCGGTGGGCATCCGGAAGCGCATCGTGAAGTAGTCGACCCCGAACTCCTCGTGGTAGCGCTCGAGCTGCTCGATGCACTGCTGCGCCGTGCCCATGATCGTGTGCGGCGCGGCGCGCTCGGCGGTGATCTCCTCCTCCGACTGGAAGTCGGGATGGTGGGTGAAGATCCCCTGGCGGTAGTAGAAGCGCATCTCCTCGACGAAGTGGGTTCCGAACTGGTTCGCCGCGTCCTCGAACGTATCGGCGATCCAGCCGTCGCGCATCAGCACGACGAACGGCTCCTTGCCGAGCTCGCGGGCGCGCTCGCGGTAGGCGCCGGCCTGCTCGTCCCACACCTCCTTCATCAGCGGGAAGGGGTCGCACGTCCAGCAGGCGCCGTACTCCGCGGAGCGGCGGATCGCGGCGGGGCTGGCGTTGCCGCCGCCCCAGATCGGCCAGCCGCCGGGCTGATAGGGCTGGGGCGCGAGCAGGCCGTTCTCGACGTCGTAGTGCTTGCCCTCGTAGTCGAAGCGCTCGCCCTCGAACGCCTTCTGGGTGATCGCGATCGCCTCCTTGAAGCGACCGAGCAGCTTCTCCTGGGGGATGCCGAACTGCTGCCAGTAGCCCGGGTGGAAGCCTCGCGACATCGTCACGTAGAGGCGGCCCTGCGACAGGTTGTCGATGACCGAGAACTGCTCCGCGGCGAGCATCGGGTGCATCAACGTCGCGATCGAGGTGAACGATCCGATCGCCACCTTGTCGGTCTCCCGGGCGAGGATCGTGAGGATCTGCTGCGGGCCCGGGAAATAGCACTCGGTGCGCCCGTGGCGATCGGGGATCTGGATCGAGTGGAAGCCCGACTTCTCGGCGACGATCCCCTCCTCGATCATCGCGTCCATCGTGTCGTGGGCGTCCTGCGGCGTCGGCATCGGCTGCTCGTAGCCGCCCTTGTGCAGGTCGATCAGGTATCCGATCCTCATTGGCCGACCTCCTGTTGACCGACGGCCACCGGCTCGAGCAGCGGGTCGTCGAGCTTGAACACCTTGACCGCCGTGTCGTGGAGCAGCGCCCGCCGAGCCTCGGGCTTCAGCTCCATCTCGTCGATCTGGCCGAGGCTCTCCTCGTGGAGGATCAGCGGGTGGTCGGTGCCCCACATGACCTTGCCGATCCCGCGCCGGCGCGCGTCCAGGAAGCGCACGAGCTTCGGGTCCCAGTACTGGGGCGCATGCCCCGAGACCGCGATGTAGACGTTCGGATGCTTCCACGCGAGCGCGATCAGCTCCTCGGTCCACGGCCACCCGGTGTGTCCGCCGACGAGCCGCAGCTCGGGGAAGTAGATCGCGATGTCGTCGAGCAGAAGCGGGCGCCCCATGGCGCTCGGCATGAACTCCGCCGAGTGACCGACCTGGAAGACGATCGGTATGTCGAGCTCCGCGCACTTGGCGTAGAAGGGCCACCACTCGCGCTCGTTGATCGGGATCCCGAATCCGAACGGGTGGACGTGCGCGGCCTTGAAGCCGTACTCCCGGACCGCGCGCTCGAGCGCCCGGAGGCCCTCCATCCCGCTGATCGGGTTGATGCCGGCCATGCCGACGATCCGGTCGGGATGGGCCTCGACGAGCTCTGCGATGTGCTCCTCGGGGATGTCCGCGAGCATCTCCCGCGTCCGGTAGCGCATCATCTTGAGGCTCGGCACGCACACGCGGCTGACGTTGTTCGAGTCCATGTAGGCCACGAAGTCGTCAGCGGTGTACCAGCGCATGTTGTCGTGCCGACCCCATTGCTCGCCCATCACCTGCGCGACTTCCGGGTTCTCGGTGAAGATCTTCCGGATGCCGAGCTCCGTGAACGGGTTGCACCAGGCATCGATGGCGGGAATTCCGTCGTTCAACATTCCCCCTTACCTCTCTCCCGCGAGCTCGACGTACCGGGTCTTGTGAGAGGTGCGCTCGAGAGCTCCCGCAGCCACCACCTCGATCTCGGGCCGCACCGACAGCCGGTCGTGCATCGCGCGGGCGATGTCCGCTGCCAGCCGGGCGTCCTCGTCTTGCCTCGCCGTGCCGCCGCGCTCCACCTTCAAGCGCAACGGCGGCTCGACCCGCGGCGGAGGACCGTGGAGCACGATCCTGAACTCCCCGCTCGCGCGCGGCGCAAATCCCGCGATGAGGTCGCGGGCCGCCGCCGGATAGAGCTTCACGCCCTTGACGATCAGCAGGTCGTCGGTGCGGCCGATGACCTTGATCCGTGTCGTGTCGCCGACGCGGCGCATCTCGTAGACGTCGCCGACGGAGGAGCGCAGCTGGGGCTGGGCCCGCCAGCGCAGCGTCGTCTTCACGCGCTCGCCGTAGGCGGGGCGGCCGTCGTCGGGCACGGGCACGGGCTCCCGAGTGTCGGGGTCGACGAGCTGCTGGACGGAGCAGTCGTCCCCGAGGACCACCATGCCGTCGTAGGGATGGGCGCCGGTCGACGCGTTCATGATCCCGTGGGCGCCGCCGAGCGCGTCGTAGACGGTCGCGCCCGTGGCCGCCTCGATGGCCTCTCGCACCTCGGGCAGCCCGGCGCCCGGCTCGCCGGCGCAGACGATGCTGCGCAGTCCGAGCTCGCCTATGGCGTCCGGAGCCTTCTCGATCAGGTAGCGCGCGTAGCTCGGCGTGCACAGGATGACCGTCGGACGGACCAGCCGCGCGACGTTCAGGAGGCGCTCGGTGCCCGCCTCGGCCCCGACCGGGACGATCTGCGCCCCGAGGCGCTCGACCGCACGGACGAGCGGCACGCCGGCGAGGAACATCGAGAGGCCGAAGGCCTGCAGGACGACGCTCTCGCGCGTGACCCCGGCCTGCGTCAGCGCCCGGCCCCAGAGCTCGTCGGTGACCGCCACGTCCTCGGCGGTGAAGGCGTAGAACGTCGGCGTGCCGGTCGTCCCGGACGTCGAGGCGACGGCGACGACGTCGGCGGCGTCGACGCACAGGTGCTCGCCGAACGGGTGGCCGAGCTCCGTGCGCGAGCGCTCCTGCAACTCGCGCTCGTCCTCCTTGCCCAGGAGGACCGGCAGGCGCTCGAGATCCGCGACGCCGGCGATGTCGCCCGGCTCGACGCCGAGGTCCTGCAGCCGCGAGCGGTAGTACGAGGAGCGCTCGTAGCATGTGGCGACGGTCGCGCGCGCGAGTTCGTCGCGCCGGGGGGCGAGCGCCTCGGTCGAGGTCGGGGCGTGGGTGGGGTGGGAGGCCATCGGAGGAGACTTTTCTACCAAACGTTTGGCAGTTTGTCACTATGTGCGCTCGATGAGATTCGACGTCGTCGTCGTGGGAGCCGGCACCGCCGGCCTCGTTGCGGGGTCCATCCTCGCCAAGGCGGGCCGCCGCGTGGCCCTCGTGGAGCGCCACCGCTACCTCGGCGGGCGCGCCATGGAGCACCGGTTCCGGGGCCACCAGCTCGGTCTCGGCTCGCACCTCGCCGAGGACCCCGGCGACAGCCTCACGCGCGTCTGCGAGCACGTCGGCGTCTCGCTCGTCCACTCCGAGCGCAGCGACTCGATGCCGTTCTGGGAGAACGGCGGCTGGCGCCCGATCCAGGAGCGCTACGCGGGCGCCGGGAAGGCGGGCGTCAAGCGCTGCATCGAGGCGCTGCTCGAGACCGACTGGCACGACCTCGAGAGGTGGGATCACGCGTCGCTGCGCGAATGGATGGCGCAGTACACGAGCGACGAGGGCGCCTTCCTCGTCTGGGAGGCGATCTCCGTCCTCGAGCAGATCACGAACCACTGGTGGGAGCACTCGGCCTCCGAGAACCTGTTCGCGCGCAAGCTCGCCTACACGCACCGGCGCACCGCCGGCTACTCGTTCTGGCCGATGGGGGGCTGGGAGAAGCTGTGGGGCGAGATGGGCGACGCGTTCACCGGGCTCGGCGGCGAGCTGCGGCACCCGGCGGCCGTCGAGCGGATCGTCGTCGAGGACGGGCGGATCGCCGGCGTGCGGCTGCGCGGCGGCGAGGTGCTGGAGGCCGACCAGGCGATCGTCTCGGCGCCCGTGTGGGACCTGCCGAGGCTCTTCGACGACGGCGTCCTGCCGTGGGACCTCCTCCAGCGCATCCGGCTGCTCGCGAACAACCGGAACCGCGCCTGCTGGCTGGGGTACTGGATCGCCGCCAGGGAGCCCGTCGTCGCGATGACCGAGCGCGAGATGGCGTCCTTCTTCTCGACGCCGCGCACGGGCCTCCCCGGCTTCACGCTGAACTTCACCGGCTACGACCCGGGCGTCTCGCCGCCGGGTGAGTACCTCACCTGCGTCGGCGCGGCGTTCGACGCGACCGAGCATTACGGCGACCGCGCCTGGATCGACCGCCAGTTCCACAACCTGTGGCTCGACATCGAGGAGATGCTGCCCGCGGCCCGCGGCGCCCTGTGGAAGAAGCCGCACCTCGTCACGAGCTACGGCGTCATCTGCCGGCCGGGCCTCGTCGGCGCGGTGCGCCCCGACGCCCGCGTCCGCGAGGTCGACGGCCTGTGGCTGACCGGCGACACGACGCGCGCCCGCGGCATCGGCGTGGACAAGGCGGCGCGGGCGGGGATCACCGCGGCCGAGGGCGTCCTCGGCCAGCGGGTGCCGTTCTTCGCGGACACGGTGCGGTACTGACTTCGGGTTCGGCGGAGTTCGGGCGCCTTCGGGCTCGAGAAACGACGGCCTCGAAGGGGCGGACTCGGTTGCGTGGCGTCCCCCACGCTCTCCGCCCCGGCGTTCTCGGCGCGGGCACGATGCACCGGTTTCCGGCGTGGACAACGTCGACGAACTCGTCGGCCAGGGCTCGAGATCGACTAAGTGCATGCCTGGCGTGCACAACGTCGACGAACCCGGCGCGGGCGTCGCTGGGGCGACGAAATGCACGCCACTCCCCTCCTTCGTGGCGTCGTTTTTGAGCCAGCTGCTGCTACCGGATCCCCGTGCTGCCCTCGGCGATCAACGCCCGGTGCAGCTCGTTGTTCCCCTCGACGATCTGGAAGACCTTGGCGTCGCGGAGGTAGCGGCCGACCGGGTACTCGTCGGAGACTCCGTAGGCGCCGTGGATCTGGAACGCGGCGATCGCGGCCTGCATCGCCACGTCGGACGCGTACATCTTCGCCATCGACGCGTAGGAGCGGGCGCGCTCGCCGCGGTCCTTGAGGTCGGCGAGGCGCAGGACGAGGAGCCGCGCGGCCTCGGTGCCGACGATCGCGTCGGCGAGCATCTTCTGCACCATCTGGAAGCGCGCGATGGGCTGCTGGAAGACGACGCGGTCCTTCGAGTACTCGACCGCCGCGTCCACGCTCGCCTGGGCGAGGCCGACGGCGCGGGTGGCGACGCCGAGGCGGCCGTTCTCGACGGCGTTCATGGCGACGGCGAACCCGCGGCCCTCCTCCCCCACGAGCGCGTCCGCGGGCACGCGGACGTCCTCGAGGACGAGCTCCCCGGTCTTCAAAGGGCGGAAGCCGAACTTGTTCTGGAGCGGGTGGACCGACACGCCGGGCAGGTCGCGGTCGACGACGAACGCGCAGATGCGCTTGCGGCCCGTCCTCTCGTCGACGCCGAGGTGGGCGAACGTGAGGAACCACTCGGCGACGTCGAGGAACGAGATCCACATCTTCGCCCCGGTCAGGACGTAGTCCGACCCGTCCTTCCGGCACACCGTGTCCATGTCGGAGACGTCGGTGCCCGAGCGCGCCTCGGTGACGCCGGCGGCGCCGAACGCCTCGCCGCGGGCGAGTGGGGCGAGGTAGCGTCGCTTCTGCTCCTCGGTGCCGAACGCGAACACGGAGTTGCCGACGAGGCCCGAGGCCAGCGTCATGGCGACGCCGACGATGTGGCAGACGCGCGACACCTCCTCGACGACGAGCGCGTACGTCTTGTGGTCGAGGCCGGCGCCGCCGTACTCGGTCGGCACGACGCCGCCCATCAGGCCGAGCCCCGCGGCCTTGCGAATGATCTCGATCGGGAAGCGCTCCTCGCGATCGTAGGCCGCGACCTCGGGGGCGATCTCCTTGCGGGCGAAGTCGCGGGCCAGTGCGATCAGGTCCTGCTGCTCGGGGCTGAGGGCGAAGTCCATGACCGAGATCCTACCCTTTCAACCAATCGTTTGGTAGAACTCCGTGTGTGACCTCCACCACGGAGACCGCTTGGATCGTCGGCATCGGCCATGCCCTTTCGGCACCGGCCCGTGACGACGTCAACACCACGGAGCTCGCGTGGGAGGCGGTTTCCGCGGCGCTCCTCGACGCCGGCGTCGAGCTTGGCGCGATCGAGGGGTCGGTCACCGCGAGCCAGGACTTCTGGGAGGGTCGCACGATCTCCAGCATGGCGGTCAACGAGATCGCCGGCGGCACCCTCGGCTCCGAGGCGAAGATCGCCGCCGACGGCGTGATGGCGCTGCTCTACGCGATGGCCCGGATCGAGGACGGCGATCAGCATCTGAACCTCGTCCTCGCCCACTCGAAGGAGTCGCAGGCGGAGGCGCACAACGTCGAGCTCGCCGGCTTCGACCCGTACTTCGAGCGCGCGCTCGGGCCCGACGAGACCGTCGCCGCCGCGCTCCAGGCCTCGCTCTACTACGCGCGCTCGGGCCTCGGCCCCGAGGACGCAGCGCGGGTCGTCGTCGCGGCGCGCCGTCGCTCGGCGGTGCTCGGGGAGGTGAGCGTCGAACAGGTGCTCGCTTCCCCCAGCACCGCGGACCCGCTCCGCGAGCTCGACCGCGCGCCGCGCATGGACGCGGCCACGGCGCTCGTCGTCTGCGACACGCCGACGGCAGAGCGGCTCGGCCG
>JAOPZQ010000660.1 GCA_025964075.1 Solirubrobacterales bacterium
CGCCGGCGGCGTCGCGGTCGGCGCGCGGCCCGGCGCGTCGTGGGAGCGGGGGCGCTTCCACGGGCCCGATCTGCGCGACGAGCTGCTCGCGCGCGGCGTGATGGTGGACCCGCTGGAGACCGCGACCACCTGGTCGAACCTCGGCACGCTCTACCGGGCCGTGGCCGACGCGCTGCGCTCCTCGCTCGGGGAGCGCGGCACGCCGCCGCTCGTGATGTGCCACGTGTCTCACCTGTACGCGACCGGCGCGTCGCTCTACTTCACGTTCCTCGCCCGGCAGGAGGCCGGCGCCGAGCTCGCGCAGTGGCGCGCGGCCAAGATCGCGGCGAGCGACGCGGTCATCGCCGACGGGGGGACGATCACGCACCACCACGGGGTCGGGCGCGACCACGCGCCGTGGCTCGAGTCGGAGGTCGGCGCGCTGGGACTGGACCTGCTCCGCTCGGCCAAGCGCCGGCTCGACCCCCAGGGGATCATGAACCCGGGGAAGCTGGTGGACGGGGCGCCGCTCCCGGGCGAGGCCGAAGCGTCGGTACGCTGAGCCCGTGGCCGATCCCGTCGAGATCAAAGTCCGCGACCACGGCCCGTACAAGGTGACCGGGCCCGTGCGGCTGATCGATCCCGAGGGCAACGAGCTCGAGGTCGATCCCGAGCGGCCGATTGCGCTGTGCCGCTGCGGGCATTCGCAGACGAAGCCGTTCTGCGACGCGTCGCACCGGGAGAGCGGCTTCGACTCGTGCGTGCGTGCCCGGAGCCTGGATGGCTGACGCCCCGGGGACTCGCGTCGTGCGCGCCGGCCTGCCGGCGGAGGAGGACGAGCGCCCGTTCCTCCCCGGCCCGACGTTCGCCGCGCCGTACCGGTTGAGCGGCGACGTCGAGGGCCGCCGCTACGGCTACGGGCGGTTCGCCAACCCCACGTGGACCGCCTACGAGAAGGCGCTGGGCGAGCTCGAGGGCGGGGATGCCCTGTGCTTCTCCTCGGGGATGGCGGCGCTGAGCGCGGTCCTGTTCACCACGCTCGGGGCGGGAGACGTGCTCGTCGCGCCGGCCGACGGCTACCCGGGCGTGCGCTCGCTCGCCGAGGGACCGCTAGCGCGGCTTGGGGTCGAGCCGCGACTCGTGCCGAGCCGGGACGACGCCTTCCTTGACGCGGTCGCCGGCGCGCGACTGGTGCTCGTGGAGTCCCCGAGCAACCCCCGCCTCGATGTGCTCGACCTCCCTGCGATCGTCGAGGCCGCGCACGTCGTCGGCGCGCTCGTAGCGGTCGACAACACCGTGATCACGCCGCTCGGCCAGCGGCCGCTCGAGTCTGGCGCGGACTTCTCCGTGTCGAGCGCCACCAAGCACCTGACGGGGCACAGCGACGTCGTGCTCGGGTACGCGGCAGCGCGAGATCCGGACCTGTGGGCGGGGCTGGTCAAGTGGCGCGGCGACGCCGGCGCGATCCCCGGCCCGTTCGAGACGTGGCTCGCGCACCGGTCGCTGGCGACCCTGGACGTCCGCCTGGCGCGCCAGGAGCAGAACGCCCACGCCCTCGCCGAGCTGCTCGCCTTCTCCGACGCGGTGCGCGACGTCCGCTACCCCGGCCTGGCGAGCGACCCGAGCCATCCCCGCGCCCGTGAGCGCCTCGACCGCTTCGGCAGCGTCCTGGCGTTCACCCTGCGCGACCGCGCGGCGGTCGACCGCTTCTTCGCCGCGACGCGGCTGGTCGACGAGGCGACGAGCTTCGGCGGCGTGCACACGACGGCCGAGCGGCGCGGCCGGTGGGGGACGGATGACGTCCCGGAGGGCTTCGTCCGTCTGAGCGCCGGGATCGAGGTGACCGAGGACCTCGTCGCCGACGTGGGTCGGGGGCTGGAGGCCGCGGGGCCGGTGGCGTAGCCGCGGCGCGAAAACGGCGGCCACGAGGGGGAGGGCGCCATTCGCCTGGCGGCCTTCACCGGTAGAGGGATATGCACGCATGGCGTGCCTTTTCCTCCAGCGGCCGAACCCACCTCCTCGAGGCCTTGTTCGTTCGCACCTCAGGCGGTCCGCAAAGCCGGCGGCGGCGTCAGCGCCGCCGCTCCGATCACCAGGGCGAAGGCGCTGACCCGAACGATCACGCCGCCCGGATCGGTCGGCATCGGCTCCCCGAAGACGACGGGTCCGGCGAGGATCGTGACGACGTTCACCGCTGCGCTCGTGAACGCGATCACCGGGACCGCGGGGCCGATCTGCAGGCTCCGCGCCGAGACGAGCAGCCCGACGAGCGAGAGCACGAGGATGATGACCGCGAGCGGATGGATGAGGACCGCCACCGCGCCGTCGCCGATCCGGCCGGACAGGGCCTTGATCGCCACGTCGGACGCGCCCCACATGAAGCCGGCGGACAGGGCCAGCGTGAGTCCGGGGCGGCGCGTGCGCGTGGCGAGCGCCCACGGGAGGATCGAGGCGAGGCTGAGCGCACCCAGGTAGAGGACGAGCGTGCGGGCGTGGTAGTGCGAATGGGCGCCGCGGCCGGCGCCGTGCTCGAGGGTCGCGGCGAGGATCGCGAGCCCGAGCGCGGTGAGCGCGACGCCGGTCCACTCCCGGCGCGTCACGCGCTGACCGAACGCCCGGTCGGCGATCACGGTGAGGAGCACGAGGCCGCCGGCGATCACCGACTGCACGAGGGAGATCGGCGCCAACGCGAGGGCGGCGACGTGGAATCCCCAGCCGCCCATCG
>JAOPZQ010000670.1 GCA_025964075.1 Solirubrobacterales bacterium
CACGCGCGCCACCCAGACCCTCGACCTCGTGCGCGCGAAGCCGGGGATCACGATCCCCGAGCTCGCGGAGGCGATGAAGATCCAGCCGAACTACCTGTACCGCGTGCTGCCCGGACTCGAGAAGGACGGTCAGATCAAGCGGGAAGGCCGCGGCTGGCACCCGGCCTGACGCCGGGACGTGCGTGTCAAAGGGGCCCTGGCCCCTTTGACACGACTCGGGGACGCACTCAGGCGAACCTGACCGGTCAGATCAGCCCGAGTTGACTGACGGCGTCGCGCTCCTCCTTGAGCTCGTTCACCGTCGCGTCGATGCGCTGACGTGAGAACTCGTCGATGTCCAATCCCTGCACGATCGAGTAGTTGCCTCCGCCGGTCGTCACTGGGAAACTGGAGATGATCCCCTCCTCGACGCCGTATGAGCCGTCGGAGGGGATCGCCATCGACACCCAGTCACCGTCAGGCGTACCGAGCACCCAGTCGTGGACGTGGTCGATCGCGGCGTTGGCCGCCGACGCCGCGCTCGACGCGCCGCGCGCCTCGATGATGGCCGCCCCGCGCTTCTGTACCGTCGGGATGAAGTCGTTCTCCAGCCAATCCCGATCGTTCACCACGTGGATGGCGTTCTCGCCTCTCACCTTCGCGTGGAAGATGTCGGGGTACTGCGTGGCGGAGTGGTTGCCCCAGATCGTGACGTTGGTGATCTCGGAGACCGCCGCGCCGGTCTTGTGAGTGAGCTGGGCGATCGCCCGGTTGTGGTCGAGCCTGGTCATCGCGGTGAACCGCTCCGCCGGGATGTCGGGCGCGTGCGACTGCGCGATCAGGCAGTTCGTATTCGCCGGGTTGCCGACCACGAGCACCTTGACGTCGTCGGCGGCGCCGGCGTTCAGCGCCTCGCCCTGCGGGCCGAAGATGCCGCCGTTCGCCTCGAGCAGGTCGGAGCGCTCCATGCCCTTCGAGCGCGGTCGCGCGCCCACGAGCAGGGCGACGTCGACTCCGTCGAACGCCTGCTTGGCATCGTCGAACGCGTCGACGCTGTCGAGTAGCGGGAACGCGCAGTCGTCGAGCTCCATGATCACGCCCTCGACCGCCTTCATGGCGTCGGGGATCTCGAGCAGGCGCAGCGCCACGGGCTGGTCGGGCCCGAGCAGCTGCCCCGAGGCGATCCGGAACAGGAGGGCGTAGCCGATCTGACCGGCGGCGCCGGTCACCGCTACGCGTACGGGGTGCTGATTCGTCACTGGTTCATCTCCTCGATCAGGGCGTCAGCGAACTCGGATGTACCCACGGCCGTCTCGTCGTCACGGGTGGGCTTCAAGTCGTAGGTGACCTTCTCGCCCTTGCGGATGACCTCGGCGATCGCGTTCTCCACTCGGTCGGCGGCGTCGCGCTCGTCGAGATGACGGAGCATGAGCACGCCCGACAGCATCAGCGCGGTCGGGTTCACCTTGTTCTGCCCCTTGTACTTCGGGGCCGACCCGTGGGTCGCCTCGAACACCGCCGCCTCGGTCCCGATGTTGGCGCCCGGGGCGAGCCCGAGGCCGCCGATCATCCCCGCGCCGAGGTCGGAGACGATGTCGCCGTACAGGTTCGGGAGCACGATGACGTCGTACTCCTCGGGGCGGGAGACGAGCTGGTTGCACAGGTTGTCGATGATCCGGTCCTCGAACTCGATGTCGGGATAGTCCGGGGCGACCTGCCGCGCGATCTCGAGGAACAGTCCGTCGGAGAACTTCATGATGTTCGCCTTGTGGGCCGCCGTCACCCGCGTGCGGCCGTTGGCCTGGGCGTACTCGAACGCCGACCTGACGATGCGCTCCGAGCCGAACACGGAGATCGGCTTGATCGAGATGCCGGCGTCCTCGCGAACCGGTGCGCCGAGGCCGGCGAGGAACTCCCGGAGCTTGCGGTTGTCCTCGGTGCCCTTCTCGAACTCGATGCCCGCGTACAGGTCCTCGGTGTTCTCGCGCACGATCACGATGTCGGTCTCGGGGAAGCGCGTGCGCACTCCCTCGTAGGCTTTGCAGGGCCGGATGCACGCGTAGAGGTCGAGCTCCTTGCGCAGCAGCACGTTCACGGAACGGAAGCCGGAGCCGACGGGCGTGGTGGTCGGGCCCTTGATGCCGACCTTGGTGCGCCGGAGCGAGTCGAGCGTGCGATCGGGGAAAGGCGTGCCCTCCTCCTCGTACACGTCGACGCCCGCGGGCTGCTCGTCCCAGTCGAACTCGACGCCGGTGGCCTCGAGCACGCGCCGGGTGGCGTCGGCCAGCTCGGGCCCGGTGCCATCGCCGGGAATGAGGGTGACTTCGTGGGCCATGGTTTCCTCTGACTCGGTGTCTCTCTGAAGGGCGTGGGGGGCGCGATGCTAGCGACGCCGGGCCGCCGGCCGCCGCTTGCGTCAAGCTCTGAATCGTGATTCACTTCTTGGAGCGATGGCATACCGGCCCACCGAGCGCACCGAGGCTCGCCGGCTCGAGGCGCGCGAGCGCATCCTCTCCGCCGCGATCGACCTGGTCGCGCAGGGGGGCTACCGCGCCGCGTCCGTGAGCGCGGTCGCCGACGGCGCCGGCGTCGCCACGGGCTCCGTCTACCGCCACTTCCCGTCCAAGGCCGGCCTGTTCGCCGAGGTCTTCCGCCGCGCCTCGCAGCGCGAGGTGAACGCCGTCGTCGCGGCGTCGGCCGGCGAGGACAACGCGGTCGAACGCCTGGCCACCGCGATCGAGACGTTCGCGCGCCGCGCCCTTCGCGGGCGCCGCCTCGCGTGGGCGCTCCTCGCCGAGCCGGTCGACCCCGCCGTCGAGGCCCAGCGCCTGCGCTTCCGGCGCGCCTACCGCGACGCGTTCGCGAGCCTGCTCGCCGACGGCATCGCCGCCGGCGTGTTCCCCGAGCAGCGCGTCGAGGTCGCCGCCGCCGCGCTCGTCGGCGCGATCGGCGAGGCGCTCGTCGGGCCACTCTCCCCCGCGGGCGACGACGTCGACGACGACGGCGTGATCGACGCCCTCATCGCCTTCTGCATCAGCTCCGTGACCCACGAGGAGACCGAACATGTCCGCCACCGTCTCGCGGCCTAGCGCCGCCACGCACGAGGTCCGCAACCAGCCACCGCCCCTGGAGGACTACAACCCCTATCTGGGGGACCGCGTGCTCGTGGACGCGGTCCGGCGGGAGGGCGGCGCCGCGTACGAGGATCGCCTCACCGCGCTCGGCGCCCGTACGGGCAGCGCCGAGGTCCTCGCCTGGGGCGCCCAGGCGAGCGAGAACCCGCCGAAGCCGAAGACGTTCGACCGCTTCGGCCACCGCATCGACGAGGTCGACTTCCACCCGTCGTGGCACGCGATGATGCGCCTGGCGACCGGCGCCGGCGCCCACTCGCTCCCCTGGACCGACCCGGCTCCCGGCGCCCAGGTCGCCCGCGGCGTGATGATGATGCTCCTCGGTCAGGCCGAGCCCGGCCACCTCTGCCCGACGTCGATGACGTTCGCGGCGATACCCGCGTTGCGCACGACGCCGGAGCTCGCCGCCGAGTGGGAGCCGCGGCTGATGTCGTCCGACTACGAGCCGCGCCTGGATCCGCCGGGCGGCAAGCACAGCGCCCTCTCCGGCATGGCGATGACCGAGAAGCAGGGCGGCTCCGACGTGCGCGCGAACACGACGCGGGCGGAACGGCTCGGCGGGGACGGCGAGTACGCGATCACCGGCCACAAGTGGTTCTGCTCGGCGCCGATGTGCGACGTGTTCCTCGTGCTCGCGCAGACCGAGGAGGGCATCTCCTGCTTCCTGATGCCGCGGATCCTTCCCGACGGCACGCGCAACGAGTTCCATCTCCAGCGCCTCAAGGACAAGCTCGGCAACCGCTCGAACGCTTCGAGCGAGGTGGAGTTCGACGGCGCGTGGGCGCGGATTCTCGGCGAGCCCGGGCGCGGCGTGCGAACGATCATCGAGATGGTCAACCACACGCGCCTCGACTGCACGCTCGGCTCGGCCGCCGGCATGCGCGCCGCGACGGCGCTCGCGATCCACCACTGCTCGCACCGCTCGGCGTTCGGGAAGCTGCTCGTCGACCAGCCCCTGATGGCGAACGTGCTCGCCGACCTGGCGATCGAGTCCGAGGCGACGACGCTGTCCGCCCTGCGCCTGGCGCGCGCCTACGACGAGGCCGCCGCCGGCGACGAGGAGGCCGCGAGCTTCAAGCGCGTGGCGACGGCGATCCTCAAGTACTGGACGTGCAAGCGCGTCCCCATGCACGCCGTCGAGGCCCTCGAGTGCCACGGCGGCAATGGCTACGTCGAGGAATCCGGCCTCCCCCGCCTCTACCGCGAGGCGCCGCTCGCCTCGATCTGGGAGGGCTCCGGGAACGTCCAGTGCCTCGACCTCCTGCGCGCGCTCGCCCGCGACTCGGCCGCGCTCGAGCTCTACCTCGCCGAGGTCGACGCGGCGGCCGGGGGCGACCCCCGGCTCGACGCGTTCGTCGGCTCGCTCCGCGGCGAGCTGTCCGACTTCGACGCCGCCGAGCACCGGGCCCGGCGGATCGTCGAGCGCCTGGCGCTCGCGCTCGAGGGCTCGCTGATGGTGCGGTTCGGACTGCCGGCCTCGGCGGACGCGTTCTGCGCCGCGCGGCTCGCGGGCGACGCCGGCCTGGCCTTCGGCACGCTGCCGGCGGGCGTCGACACGCGGGCGATCGTGGCGCATCACGCAGTCGCCGCGTAGCGTGCTCGGGCGCGACGAGCGCGCCCGAACGACCGGCCACCCCCGCGGCCGCGCCCTGAAAGTACGCCACGTTCGTCTAGTTCCACCCGTGTCGGCCCCCGTTAGTGTGGGACGCGGGCGACTGAGCGTGGGAGGTCCCCGGATTGGAGGGCCCCATGGCCGCCCCGCTGTACTGGCTTGGCCGCAGGTGCATTCGCTGGCGCTATGCCGTCCTCGGCGCCTGGATCCTCCTCGTCGCCGTACTCGTCCTGCTCGCGAGGCACGTGGGGTCCGAGACCAGCGACAACCTCACGCTCCCAGGCAGCGACTCCCAGAACGCGGCGGAGCTGCTCACGAAGCGGTTCCCGGCACAGGCCAACGGCACGAACCCGGTCGTGATGAAGGCCCCCAAGGGGAAGAAGCTGACCGACGAGAAGTACTCCGACGCGATCGGCGCGACCGTCACGTCGCTGAAGAAGGTTCCGGAGGTCGGCGGCGCGATCAGTCCGCTCTCCAAGTCCGGCAGCAGCTTCCTGACCAAGGGCGCCAGCATCGGGTACATCTCGCTGTCCCTCAAGGCGAGCCCCAGCCAGCTGACCGTCGATCAGGCGCACGATGTCATCGACGCCGAGTCGCCGGCTCGGGACGCGGGCCTCCAGGTGGCCACCGGCGGTTACCTGGGCCAGAAGGTCTCCAAGCCGAGCACCCACAGCAGCGAGGCGGTGGGCCTCAGCGCCGCGGTGATCGTGCTGATGCTCACGTTCGGGTCCGTGGTAGCGATGGGACTGCCGATCGTCACCGCCCTCCTCGGACTCGCCAGCGGACTGAGCATCATCGCGCTGCTCGGCCAGGTCGTCGAGGTGCCGACGGTCTCCCCCACGCTCGCGACGATGATCGGCCTCGGCGTCGGGATCGACTACGCGCTCTTCATCGTGACGCGCCACAAGGCGCAGATGGCCGGGGGGGTCGAGCTGAAGGAGTCGATAGCCAGGGCCACGGCGACCTCCGGCGGGGCCGTCGTGTTCGCGGGCGGCACCGTGATCGTCGCGCTCTGCGCCCTCCTCTTCGCCGGCATACCGCTCGTCAGCACGCTCGGCTACACCGCCGCGATCGCGGTGCTGATCGCCGTGCTGGCGGCCGTCACGCTGCTGCCCGCGCTGCTGGCGATCATCGACCGCCGCATCTACGCGCTGAAGCTGCCGATGCCCCAGCCGAAGCACGACGCGCGTCCTCACGGATGGGCGCGATGGGCGCGCTTCGTCGCGAAGCGGCCCCTGCCCGCGGTCCTGGTGAGCGTCGCGCTGCTCGGCGCCCTGGCGCTGCCCACGCTCCACATGCACTTCGGGCAGTCCGACACGGGCGCGCTGCCGAAGAGCACGGCGGCGCGGCAGGCGAACGACCTGCTCGCCGAAGGCTTCGGCCCCGGTACCGCGGGCCCGCTGCTCGTCTCCGTGCGGCTCGACAAGGCCGCGAGCTCCACCGGCGACTCGCGACTCACCGACCTCCGGGCGACGCTCCAGAAGCAGCACGACGTCGCCTCGGTCGCGCCGCCCCTGCTGAGCCCGAACGGCACCGCGGCGATCTACACCGTGACGCCGAGCACCCCACCGTGGGACCGCAAGACCGAGGACCTCGTCAAGCACCTGCGCGACTCCACCCTGCCCGCCGCGACGAAGGGCCAGAGCATGACGGCGGACGTGGGCGGCCGTACGGCGGGGTTCATCGACCTCGCCGAGCGGATCAGCTCGAAGCTCCCGATGGTCATCGGGATCGTCGTGGGACTGGCGTTCCTGCTCCTCATGATCGCCTTCCGCTCGGTGGCGATCCCCCTCAAGGCCGGGCTGATGAACCTCGTCTCGATCGGCGCGTCGTTCGGCGTCGTGACGGCGATCTTCCAGGACGGCCATCTGCTCGGGGCGGTTGGCCTGTCCCATGCGGTGCCGATCGTGAGCTTCGTGCCGCTGATGATGTTCGCGATCCTGTTCTGACTGTCGATGGACTACGAGGTGTTCCTGATGAGTCACATGCAGGAGCACTACCGAAAGTCGCACGACAACCACGAAGCGGTCGTCGACGGGCTGGCCGCCACGGCGCGGGTGATCACGTCGGCGGCGCTGATCATGGTGTGCGTGTTCGGCTCGTTCATCCTCAACGGCGACCCGACGGTGAAGCAGTTCGGCATCGGGTTGTCGGTGGCGATCGCGGTCGACGCCACGATCGTGCGCTGCCTGCTCGTACCGGCCGTGATGGCGATGATGGGTGATGCCAACTGGTGGATGCCGCGGTGGCTCGACCGCGCCACGCCCCGGATCTCGATCGAGGGCGAGGAGTACTTCGCGGGCCGCGATGCGCAGCTGACGCGCGCGGCGGAAGTCAGCCCGCCGCGCGAGCCGGTCGCTTGATGCGCCGTGCCGCGATCGTCCTGTGCGCGCTCGCCGGGCTGATGGCCGCGTCTGCTCGGGCCCAGGCCGCCACGGCGGTCCCTGGGCGCCTCATCGTGGGATTTCGAGAGGGTGTCTCGAGCTCGCTGCAGAAGCGCCTCGTGGAGGGGGCGGGCGGAGCGGTGCGGGCGCAGCTCCCGCACGTGCGCGCGGCCGCTATCCGGGCCCGCTCGCACGTCGCGCTCGGCGTGCTCGAGCGGCGGCTGCGCGCGCGCCGGGAGGTCTCCTACGTCGAGCCGGACTTCTACCTCGCTGTCTCGCGTGTCCCCGATGACCCGCTCTTCGCCAACGAGTACTCGCTCGGGGCGGTGGGCCCGGGGTCCGTCGACGCGCAGCCGGCGTGGGATTCGCGCACGAGCTGCTCGAAGATCGCGATCCTCGACACCGGCGTCCAGTACAACCACCCGGACCTCTCGGCGAACGTCTGGCACAACTCCCACGAGGTCAAGAGCAACGGCAAGGACGACGACGAGAACGGCTGGGTCGACGACTACTACGGCGTCAACCTGGTGAACGGCAAGGGCTCGGGAGTGGACGACGACGGCCACGGCACCCACGTCTCGGGGATCGTCGCCGGACGGGGCGACAACGGCACCGGCATCGCCGGCCTCTGCTGGTCGAGCAGCGTCATGGCGGTGAAGTTCATGGACTCGAGCGGCAAGGGCTCGACCTCCGACGCGATCGACGGGATCGACTACGCGATCCACGAGGGCGCACGCATCGTCAATTGCTCGTTCGGGTCGAGCAAGAAGTCGAGCGCCCTCCAGGACGAGGTGGACTACGCGAAGTCCAAGAACGTGCTGCTCGTCGTGGCGGCGGGCAACGACGGAGACAACATCGACGCCAAGCCGGTCTACCCGGCGAGCTTCCCGGAGGGCAACGTCCTCACGGTCGCCGCCACGACTTCGACGGGCGCGCTGGCCTCGTTCTCGAACTTCGGAAAGAGCGGCGTCGATCTCGGCGCCCCCGGCGATCGGATCTTCTCGACCTATCTCACCTCGACCTACAAGACGCTCAGCGGCACCTCGATGGCGGCGCCGCTCGTCGCCGCCGCCGCGGCGATGCTGCGCGCCAAGGACTCGAGCCTCGGTTACGCGGACATCAAGAACGCGCTGCGCAACCACACGCGGGCCGATGCGGCGCTGGCGGGCAAGACGGTGAGCGGCGGGACGCTGGACGTCTCCGCGGCCCTGGCCGCGGTTCATTGAGGCTCAGGCCGACGCCAGATACGTCAGCCAGCTCCCGTACCCGGTGATGTCCTCCGCGCCGGCGAGCGCCGCCGGCTCGCACAGGAAGCCGACGACCTCCCGGCCGTCGTCGAGCGCGACGCGGCCGAGCGCCATCGGCGTGGGCAGCGCGGCGAGGAGCGACCCGAGCGCGACCTCCGACAGCGCCCACAGCTCCCCCTCGACGGCGGCGCCCGCCCCGGCGCGGACGAGCCCGGGCTTCGGCGGATCGGTGTCGAGCACGAAGAGGCGGTAGGTCGGCGCCGTGCGGGCGACGCCGAGCGAGCGCGCCCCGCGCCCGGTGAGCTCGCCGTTCAGCGGCTGGCCCGTGCGGTGGGCGCCGACGACGAGCAGCTCGACGCCGGGAG
>JAOPZQ010000674.1 GCA_025964075.1 Solirubrobacterales bacterium
GGCGGGCACGCGGGGACCGCCACGGCGGGCGGCGACCCGGGGGCCGGTGGGGCCGGCGCAACCGATGGCAGCTCCGGCGCCGCTGGGACCATCGGAGCTGGAGGCGGGGGCGGAGCCGTCGGCGCCGGCGGTGGCGGCGGCGGGGGTGGCTATTACGGCGGTGGCGGTGGCGGCGGCGGCGCGTACTCGTTCCCGCACGAGGCCGCCTCCGGCGGAGGCGGCGGCGGTTCCTCGTCCGCGCCCGGCGGCTCGACCGGCACGGTCGCCCCGGGCACGCCCGCGTCGGTCACGATCTCCTACGCCGTCGTGCTCCCACCCGGGCCCGAGCCGGTCCCCACGCCGCCGCAGCCGCCGACCGTGAGGATCACCAAGCCCGTGAACGGCGCGAGGTACGTCAGGGGCCAGAAGATCGTCGTCGCCTACAGCTGCGCCCCGGCGCTGGGCAACACGCTCAGGTCGTGCACGGGGCCGGTGGCGAGCGGCGCGCAGCTCACGGCCAGCAAGACCGGCCCGCATCTCTTCAAGGTGACGGCGACGAGCACCGACGGGCTCTCAACCTCGCAGACCGTCTCCTACCGCGTGGTCGCTCCGAAGAAGAAGACCGGCATCACGGCCACCGTGACGATCGACTACGGGGACAAGCTGATGCTCGACGGCACGCTCGTCGGATCGCTGGGTTCGCCGAAGCTCGAGCTGCCGTTCACGCCGTGCAAGACCGTTTTCGTGACCTGTAAGTCCTCAGACGCCACGTTCCGGCTTCGCGCCAGGCCCTCGAAGAAGAAGCTGGCGATCATGGCTCTCGAGCTGAAGCGCAAGACGGCGAACTCGGGGAAGGTGAACGTGAAGGTCGGCTCGGGAAGCAGCGCCGTAAGCCTGACCTACACGCTCGGCTCGCCCTGGATCTCCAAGTTCGAGACCCGCGGCCGGGACCGGCTGATCACCATCCACTACAAGAAGCTTTCGGTCGGCATGTGCAAGCCCGCCGACTCCTGCTGAGGACCGCTACTCCTCCTCGAGCGTCTCTTCCTCGAGTCCCGGCTCCAGCTCGGCGACGTGCACGGAGCACAGCGCGGGGCCGCCGGCCTCGAGCGCGACTTCGCTCTCGCGCGCGGTCAGCGCGGCGCCGCACACCTCACAGCGGTCGCCGACCGTCTCCAGCGTGTGCTCCTCGAGGCCCACGGAGCGATGGTACCCCCGCGGCGGGCGCTTGATCCCTCAGTACGGCGGCAGGTCCGCGTACCACTGGCCGACGACGCGGAACGTGCTCCAGAAGTCCCGCTTGGCCTGCTCCTCGTCGAGCGCGTCGTCGATGTCCGGCACGTAGAGCCCGTCGATCGTCGGGGTGAACGGCTGGAGCTCGCCGGGCCGCGCCTCGAGCGGCTGCGCCAGCGGCACCCCGAGCTCGTTGACCACGGCGAGCGCGTCCTCCCCCATGACGACGATGAGCTTCGGCTGCACGATCGCCAGCTCGGTGAGGACGCGGGCGATGCACGCCGGGTCGGCGAGCGCCGGATCGGCGACGGGGCACTTCACGCAGAGCGTGCCGTAGACCGCGAGCGGATCGATCGACAGGCGCTTCAGCGACTTCATCAGCGCCGTGCCCGAGCGCCCGTAGAACGCCACGCCCTCCTCCACCTCCGCATGGCGGGCGCTGTGCTTGATCAGGAAGATGTCGGCCTGGGGATGACCGGACCCGAGGACGGGCATCAGGTTGCCGCGCGGACAGTGATGGCACTCCTGGATGTCGCGGGTCAGCGCGTTCAGCTCACGGATCGCCCGCTCGAGGTACTTCTCGCGGATCTCGTCGTCGGTGGCGGGCATGGACGGGTGATTCGACGGGGTGGGCTCGCTCCCCTCGCCCTGCAGGGCGCGTTGCGGGCGCCGCTCGCTCACGGCTTCCTCGCCGCCCGCCGGACCCGGCGCTCGCGCGCGGCGCGGCGGGCCGGGGCCGGTGTCGCCTTGGTCTGGAGGAACTTGAGCGCCTGGACGAGGAGCAGGGACGCGGGGCGCCGGATGATGTCGGCCTCGCGCAGGGACGCCAGGAACTCCTCGGGACCGTCGAAGTCGCGCATCCGGATGCGCACCGAGCCCAGGCCCTGCGGCACGTGGGCGTCGGACCCGGCTCCCGCGGGGATCCGGTACTTGGCGGCGAAGCGGAGCGCCTCCTCGTTGTACTCGGCGATCGCCACGCGGGGGTTGAAGACCTCGATCGCGTCGACGTCCTCGATCACCCCGAGCAGGTGCTCGTAGTCGGGCACGGCGTGCATGCGGTCGAAGGGGTGGGGGACGTAGACGAGGCCTCC
Source organism: Solirubrobacterales bacterium (assembly GCA_025964075.1). GTDB lineage: Bacteria > Actinomycetota > Thermoleophilia > Solirubrobacterales > Solirubrobacteraceae > JAOPZQ01. The sequence continues at coordinate 2,304 of JAOPZQ010000674.1, forward strand.
CTGGCGGCGGATCTCCGCGATCGTCTCCTCGAGCGTCATGCCCCGGGGGATCTTCTCGCGGATGAACAGGCCGATGACCTCGCCCTGCTCCGCCGTCTTCACCTCCTCGGCGACGATCACCTTGATGCCCTCGGCCTTCGCCTCGGCGTCGAGGGCGCCGGAGATCTCGTTGTGGTCGGTGACCGCGATCGCGCCCAGGCCGCGCGCCTTCGCCGTCGAGAGCAGCACCTCGACCGGGGTCGCGCAGTCCGAGGAGTGGTCGGTGTGCATGTGCAGGTCGACGTCGATCAGCGGCCGCTCGCGCAGGCGCGCGGCGACCGCAGGCGCCGTGGTGCGGCGGTCGTGACGGCGGCCCAGGAGCTCCTCGTAGATCGCCTCGAAGTCGTCGGCGAGGCGGGACCACGTCAGGCGAGCGCGGAGGTCGCCGCCCGCGGTGCGCAGGCGCTCGCGGAGCGCCGCGTCCGTCGCCAGGCGCTGCAGCTGGGCGGCGAGGAGGTCCGGATCGCCGCGCTCGAACAGCAGCCCGCGCTCGCCGTCGCCCACGATCTCCTCGTACACGCGCACGCGGGAGGTGAGGGGCACCGCGCCGGCGGCGATCGCCCGTAGGACGCCGTCAGGCGAAGGGCCGAGCCCGTCGGAGGCGCTGACTGCGATCTCGGCGCCGGAGAGCGCCGTCGTGCGATCCATGTCCTGCGGGCCGGCGAACGTCAGGCGCGAGCGGACCTCGCGCCCCATGCCGCCCTCCGGCACCGTGTCTCGCGGCGACCAGACCCGCGCGGTCCAGTCGAGCTCGGGAGGCAGGCGCCGGAGCGCGCGCAGGAAGAGCCGCAGCGCGGCGCGCTCCTCGTCCGCGAGGTACGCGAAGAGGGGGTCAGGCTCCGCTTGC
>JAOPZQ010000004.1 GCA_025964075.1 Solirubrobacterales bacterium
CGCGCGCCTCAGGATCGGCGAGCGCCTCGACGCGCGTGGTCAGCTCCGCGACGCGCCCGACCAGGGCCTCCTCCGTCGAGGCTTCGGCGACCGACGCCACCTCAGCACATCCCCGTCGGCGTGTGCACCACCTTGCGCACCTTGCCCCTGCCGTACATGTGGACTCCGCACGGCAGGCACGGGTCGAAGCTGTGGACGGCCCGCATGATGTCGACCCCCTTGAAGTTCTCGGGGCCGTTCTCCTCGAAGATCGGGGTGTTCTGCACCGCGTCCTCGTAGGGTCCCGGCGTCCCGTAGACGTCGCGGGGGTTCCCGTTCCACGGCGTGGGCGGGTAGGGCTGGTAGTTCGCGATCTTCCCCTCCCGGATCACCATGTGGTGGGACAGCACGCCGCGGGCGGCCTCGTGGAAGCCGACGCTGACGGCCGACTCCGGCACCTTGAAGTCGTTCCACGACTTCGTCCGGCCGGCCCTGACCTCCTTGAGCGCCTGCTCGAGGTTGTAGAGCCCCACCAGCGCCGAGTACGCCTGGTGGTACGTGCGGGCCCGCTGGCGCTCGATGGCGTTGGACCACGGCGGGATCTTCCACTCGAGCTCCATCTCGGGCATGAACCCCGTCTTCGGCAGCACCATCTGGATGCTCTCGCCGGTCGCCTTCAGGTACCCCAGGTCGACGAGGCCGGCCTTGGCCGTCACCCACTGCCGGGCGAACGGGCCGCCGCCCGTGTCGTTGGCGACATGGATGTCGTTGCGCTTGTCGTACATGCGCGGCGACGCGACCCAGGAGTACTTGTCCGCCCAGTCGCGCGCCTGCGGCTTGGGCAGCGTCACCTTGTTCCACGGGTGGCGCTTGTCCACCGGGTTGCCGAGCGGGTCCTGGGTGACGAACGTCTCCTCGCCCGTCCAGTCGTCGAAGTACGAGGAGCCGAGCAGGATCCGGATCGCCAGGTTGATCTCGACGAGGTCGGTGGTGATGAGCTCGCCCTTGAACACGAGGCCCGGCGTGACGAACCGGTGCCGGCCCCAGTCCGTCATGTTCTTGTAGCTGTAGTCGACGTAGTTGGGGTCGTCGAACGCGCCCCAGCAGATGAGGTCGGTGTCGCGGTAGCCGACCTTCTCGTACCCGGGCATCGCCTCGTAGAAGAAGTCGTAGAGGTCGTCGTGCATCGGGACGGTGCGCTTGCAGTAGTCCATGTACCGCATGAGGCGCACGTAGTAGTCGGTCAGCGTCTGGTGCGTGATGTCGGCACTGCACCCGCCGGGCATGATCGTCGACGGATGGGTGTGCCGCCCGCCGAACAGGCAGTACATCTCGCGCGTGTACCGGGCCACCTGGAGTGTCTCCAGGTAGAAGCTGCCGGTGAACGCGTTGAGCGCCCGCATGATGTCGGCGATGGTCTTGTAGCCGTGGATGTCCGAGTGGGGCGCCGAGGTCTCCTCCGCCCGCTTGAGGAGGCCCGGGTTCGTCTCCTTCACCACCTGCTCGGAGTAGTCGACGTTCGCCATGCAGTCGTTGAAGATCGCGTGGTCGAACATGAAGTCGGCCGACTCGGCCAGGTTGAACGCGTAGTCCCCGAGCGGCGGCGGCTTCACCCCGTAGGCCATGTTCTGGTTGAGGCACGAGCACGTGCAGTGGTTGTCACCGCAGATGCCGCAGATGCGGCTCGTGATGAAGTGAGCATCCCGCGGGTCGATGCCCTTCATGAAGATGTCGAACCCACGGAAGATCATCGACGTGCTGTAGCACTTGAGGACCTGCTGGTTGGCGAAGTCGATCTCGGTGTGGATGCCGAGGCTGCCGACGATCCGGGTGACCGGATCCCACGACATCTCCTTGACCGCGACCTTCTTCTGGACGGGAACCTCTTGGGTTGCCATGTGTCAATCCTCCACTCGGACGGGCTTCGGGGTTACCAGCGCTTGGCGTAGCCGCTGGTGAGCTCCGCCCGGTTGTGCCGCCACTCCGGTTCCTTGTCGTACTTGCGTTTGATGTTCATGTGCCGCCCCCACCGGAGGAGCGGTCCGTAGGTGAACTTCGCCAGGTTGCTCGACATCCGGCCCATGGCGTCCTCGTCCATGAACGGCATGTACTTGTCGGGGAAGCCGGGCATCGTGCACGCCATGCAGATGCCGCCCACGTTCGGACAGCCGCCGATGCCGTTGATCCACCCGCGCAGGGGCACGTTGCACTTGACGACCGGACCCTTGCAGCCCAGCTTCACCAGGCAGCGGTGATCCGAGCCGTACTCGGTTGCGAAGTCGCCCTCCTCGTAGAACGCCGCCCGGTTGCAGCTCTCGTGCACCGTGCGCCCGAAGAGCCACGTGGGGCGGCCGGCCTCGTCGAGGTCGGGCAGCGGCGCCATCCCGGCGAGCGCGAACACCAGGTACATGAGCGTCTCGGTGACGTTGTCGCCCTGGGCCGGGCAGCCCGGGATGTTGACGATCGGGATCCCCGCCTTGGACTTCCAGTTCCAGCCGAGGTAGTCCGCGAGGCCCATCGCCCCGGTCGGGTTGTTCTTCATCGCCGGGATGCCGCCGTAGGTGGCGCAGGTCCCGACGGCCACGACCGCGGCGGCCTTCGGCGCGAGCCGATCGATCCACTCGTTGGTGGTGATCGGCTGGCCGTTGGACGGGTTCACGCCCATGCCGGTCCAGTAGCCGTCGCCGTTGATCTTCTCGTTCGGGACCGAGCCCTCGAGGATCAGGACGAAGGGATCGAGCTTGCCCGCCTCGGCGTCGTACCAGGCCTGCATGAACTCCTCGCCCTGCTCGACGGCGAGCACCGTGTTGTGGACGACGACACGCGGCATGCCGGGGATCGCACCGGTGATGATGTCCTCGAGGCTGGGGTTCGTGGCGCCGGTCATCGCGACGCTGTCCCCCTCGCAGCTGAGACCGGTGGTGAGCCAGATGACGTGAGCGGTGATCCCCTCCGTCTTGGCCTGGTTGGGCACGAACTCGGTTGCAGCCACTTGCGCTCCCTTCTCAGCAGATCCGCGGCAGCGGGTCGCCGACGAGCTGGTCCATCACCCGTCGACCGCCGAAAGCCGTCTTCACCAGCACCATCCCTGGCGGCTCCGTCTTCACCTCTCCGATCTCCGCCGCGCGTTCGCAGCCGTCCACGGCGCGCAACGCGGCCAGGGCCTCGTCCGCCGCGTCGGGGGCGACGAACGCCACGAGCTTCCCTTCGTTGGCGACGTACATCGGGTCGATCCCCAGGATCTCCGCCGCCCCTGCCACGGCCGGGTCGACCGGCACGTCGCCCTCGCGGAGCACGATCGCGACGCCGGAGGCGCGCGCGAGCTCGTTCAGCACCGAGGCGACGCCGCCCCGCGTCGCGTCGCGCAAGGTGCGCAGCGACGGGCCGGCGGCCTCCATCAGCGCGTCGGCGGCGGGCCACAGCGACCGCGTGTCGGAGACGATCTCCGACTCGAGCTCGAACTCGCCGCGGGCGAGCATGATCGCCATCCCGTGGTTGCCGAGCGCGCCGGAGACGAGGATGCGGTCGCCGGGACGCAGGTTCGCCGGCGAGAGCGAGGCGCGGGGGTCGATCCGCCCGAGCCCCGTCGTGCAGATGTAGATCTGGTCGGCGTGGCCGCGCTCGACGACCTTGGTGTCGCCCGCGACGATCTCGACGTCCGCCGCCTCGGCCGCCGCGGCGATCGCCGCGACCTCCTCGCGCAGCACGCCGGTGTCGAGGCCCTCCTCCAGGATCAGGGACAGGCTGAGGGCGACCGGCCTCGCCCCGCTCATCGCAAGGTCGTTGACGGTGCCGTTGACCGCCAGCTCGCCGATCGAGCCGCCCGGGAACCGGATCGGCTTCACCACGAAGCTGTCCGTCGTCATCGCGAGATCGACCCCGTCGACGCTAACTCCGCCGGCGTCGCCCATCGCGGTCAGCGCCGGCGAGGCGAAGGCGGGCACGAACAGGCCCTCGATCATCGTCTGCGTCGCCTTGCCGCCGGCGCCGTGCGCCATGGTGATCCGCGGGTCCTTGAACTTCGCCCGCTTCGCCCGAGCGGTCTCGATGATCCCGAGGATCTTCTGCTCGCGGTCGGAGACGGGGGCGCCGCCCATCTACACGACCTCCCGCTCGCGGGCGAAGCGGCCGTAGTTGTAGTAGGCGGCGCAGGCGCCCTCGGGGGAGACCATGCACGTACCGATCGCATGCTCCGGCGTGCACGCGGTCCCGAAGACCTTGCACTCCCAGGGCTTGATGACGCCCTTCAGCACCTCGCCGCACTGGCACGCCTTCGGGTCGGCGACGCGGACGCCGGGGACGCTGAAGCGCAGCTCGGCGTCGAGGTCGTCGTAGGCGTCGGAGAGCTTCAGGGCGCTCTGCGAGATGAACCCGAGCCCGCGCCACTCGAAGTGCGGACGCAGCTCGAAGACCTCGGACATCACCTCGAGCGCCCGCAGGTTGCCCTCGTGGGGCACGACGCGCTTGTACTGGTTCTCGACCTCGCA
>JAOPZQ010000047.1 GCA_025964075.1 Solirubrobacterales bacterium
GCCCTCGCCGGCGACGCGGTCGGCGACCGCGGCCGTCTCCCGCAGCTGCGCGGTCACCACCTTGGTCGGGACTGGCGCGCCGCGGGCGCGGTTGCGCTCGCGGACGACCGGCTCGGGCGTGTCGAGGACGATCGCGTAGGCCGGGATCCCCTCGCGCTCGGCGAGCGCGCGCCACGCGTCGCGGCGCTTGGGCTCGAGCCCCGTCGAGTCGATGACCGTCGTCAGCCCGCGACGGAGCCGCTTGGCCACGATCAGGTCGAGCACCTCGAACGCGTCGCGGCTCGCGCGCTGGTCGCGCTCGCCGGCGCCGACGACCGCGCGCAGCCGGTCGGAGGAGACGATCTGCTCGGGCGCGAACCACTCGTGCGCCCAGTGCGACTTGCCGGCGCCACTCGCGCCGACGAGGACGACGAGGCACGGGTCCGGCAGGCGTAGCGGTTCGTCGGACATCGAGGTGGCGGCCAGCTTACGATGCGGTCGTGCCGGTCTACGTCGCGCTCATCCGTGGCATCAACGTCGGAAAGCACCGCCGCTTGGCGATGGCCGACCTCCGCGCGCTGCTCACCGAGAGCGGCTACGAGAACGTCAGCACCCACATCGCGAGCGGCAACGTCATCTTCGCGACGCCGGAGCGGAGCGCGGCAAGCGTGGAATCAGCGCTCGAGGGCGCGCTGCACGAGCGCTTCGGCTTCGCGGTCGACGTCATGGTCCGCACGGAGGCACAGCTCGCGAAGATCATCGACGCCAACCCGCTCGTGGCCGGCGCGCCGGACCCGGCGAAGCTGCACGTGGCGTTCCTCAAGGAGAAGCCGAGCAAGGCGGAGGCGGGCGCGCTCGCCGAGCTCCGCTTCGAGCGGGACGAGTTCGCGCTCCGCGGCACGGAGATCTACCTGCATCTTCCCGACGGCCTCGGGACGTCGAAGACGCCGGGGCTGATCCTGGGCCGCGCGGTGAAGGTGCCGGCGACGGTCCGGACGTGGAAGGTCGTCGGGAAGCTGCGCGAGCTAGCGGCTGCGCTCTAGCGGCAGCCACACGTGGAACACCGTGTTGCCCGGCTCGGAGTCGAAGCCGAGGGTGCCGCCGTGGCGCTCCTGGACGATCCGCCGGGCGGTGTCGAGGCCGAGGCCGGTGCCCTGGCCGACGTCCTTCGTCGTGAAGAACGGGTCGTAGACGCGCTCGCCGATCTCGGCCGGGATGCCGGGCCCGTCGTCCGCGATGTCGATGCGGGCGCAGACGCCGTCGCGGTGGGTGGAGATCGTGATCGTCCCCTTCTCGCCGAGCGCGCCGATCGCGTTGTCGAGCAGGTTCGTCCACACCTGGTTCAGCTCCGAGCCGTGCACCGTGAGCTTGGGCAGCGAGCGGTCGTACTCGCGCTTCACCGCGATCGACGTGTGCTTGAGCTTGTGGCCGAGGACGACCAGCGTCGTCTCGAGGCCCTCGTGGATGTCGGCCTCGACGAGCTCGCCGCGGTCCATGAACGCGTAGGCCTTGATCGCCTTCACGAGGCGGCTCATGCGGTCGGTCGAGTCGACGATCTGGGCTGCCAGGCCGCGCGCGTTCAGCGAGGCGGCGATCCAGGCCATCGCGGCGGGGGTCGCGGGCCCGGCGACCTCGGCGACGCGGCCGAGCCACGCGGCGTCGAGACCGGCCGCGGCCAGCGGCTCGTTGAGGTTCCACGGCTCGGGCACCCCGAGGTCCTCGAGCGCCGCGAGCACGTCCTCCTCCGCGTCGGAGGTGTCGAGCGCGCTCAAGGCGGTCCGCTCCGCCGCGCGCGCGAGCGCGTCCCGCTGCAGGACGACGAGCTCCTCTGCCTGTTCCCGCTCGATCCCGGACTCGACGAACGCCCCGACCGTCGAGGCGAGCACCTCGAGCGCCACGCCGAGATCGGACGCGGCGCGGCGCGCGGCGGACGCCGGGTTGTTGAGCTCGTGGGCGAGGCCGGCGGACATCGTGCCGAGCGACGTCAGCCGCTCGCGGTTCTGCTCGATCGAGGCGAAGCGGTTCGCCACGGGCCGGACCGCGCGCATCACGCGCTGGTGCACCGAGCGCTGGCTCAGCGCGAGGTCGATGAACTCCTCGGGCGGGACGGCCGCCAGGCGCACGTCGGTCTCGGCCTGGATGCGGCCGGCCATCGGCGTCTCCGTGAGCACTGGGATCGCGCCCAGCCAGGTCGGCGCGTTCTGAGTACCCACCGGCATCAGCCGGTCGCGGTCGACGACCAGCACCTGGATATCGCCCTCGAGCAGCATCAGGAAGTTCGGCGTGCCGTGCGCCTGGTCGTAGATGGCGTCGCCGGCCGCGTACTCGCGCACCTCGGCGACGACGGCCCAGCGCGCGAGCTGCTCGTCGTCGAGCTCGGCGAAGAGGTCGATCGCCCGGAGCTCGTCGAGCGAGGGGCGTGTCGCCGAGCTGGTCATGCTCCGGCCAGGTACTCGTGGATCAGCGACACCGCCATCGAGCCCTCGCCGACCGCGCTGGCGACGCGCTTGATCGAGCGCGCGCGCACGTCGCCGGCGACGAAGACGCCGGGGACGCTCGTCTCGAGCGTGTGCGGCTCCCGCTTCAGGGGCCAGGCGGCGCCGCGGGCGTCGGGGCCGGCGAGGATGAAGCCGCGCTCGTCGCGCGCCACGACGCCCTCGAGCCAGCCGGTCCGCGGCGCGGCGCCGATGAACACGAAGCAGGCATCCGCCTCCTCCTCCGTCTGCGTGCCGTCGGCGGCCCGGAGCGTCAGCGCGCGGAGGCGACCGCTCTCCCCCTCGGCCGTCACCGCCTGGGTCCCCGTGCGCACCTCGACATTGGCCAGGGCGGCGATCTGCTCGATGAGGTAGTGGGACATCGACTTCGTCAGCGAGTCGGAGCGGACGAGCATCGTCACGCGCTTGGCGTAGCCGCTGAAGTAGACGGCGGCCTGGCCCGCCGAGTTCGCGCCGCCGATGACGACGACGTGCTGGTCGCGGCAGGCGCGCGCCTCGGTCAGCGCCGCGCCGTAGTAGATGCCGGCGCCGGTGAGCTCGCGGAAGCCGGGCGCGTCGAGCTGGTTGTAGGAGACGCCGGAGGCCACGAGCACGCAGTTGGCCGACAGGACTCCGCCGCCGGTGAGCTCGACGAGCCGCCCGGCGCCCTCGACCCGCAGCTTGCTCGCCTCCTGCACGGTCACGAGCTCGGCGCCGAGGCGCCGCGCCTGGTCGGTCGCGCGCCGCGCGAGGTCCGAGCCGGAGAGGCCGGCGGGGAACCCGAGGTAGTTCTCGATCAGGCTCGACTGACCCGCCTGCCCGCCTGGCGCCTCGCGCTCGACGAGCACCGTGCGCAGGCCCTCCGACGCGCCGTAGACGGCCGCGGCGAGCCCGGCCGGGCCGCCGCCGACGATCACCAGGTCGTAGTGGTCGAGGGCCGGCTGGGCGGAGACGCCGAGGCGCTCGGCGAGCTCGAGGATGCTGGGCCGCTCGAGCACCGAGCCGTCCTCGAGCAGGGCGACCGGGAGGCGGTCGGCGTCGACGCCCGCGACGGTGAGGAGCTCGCGCGCCTCGCCGTCGCGCTCGACGTCGAGCCAGCGGGCGGGGACGCGGTTGCGGGCCAGGAAGTCGCGGAGGTCGTGGGTCTCCTTCGAGAAGCGGTGGCCGATCACGCGCACGCCGCCGGACTCCAGCGCCGCGCCCGACTCCCAGGTCGTGAGCAGGTCCTCGAGCACCGGGAACAGCTGCTCCTCGGGAGGGTCCCACGGCTTCAGCAGGTAGTAGTCGAGCGCGACCTCGTTGATCGCCTGGATCGCCGCCTCGGTGTCCGCGTAGGCGGTGAGGAGGACGCGCTTGGCCTCGGGCGCGAGCTCGCGCGCCTTGACCAGGTAGTCGGTCCCCGAGAGCCCCGGCATCCGCTGGTCGGCCACGAGCAGGGCGACCTGCTCGCCCCGGGCGCGCACCTGCGTGAGCAGGTCGAGGCCCTCGGCCCCCGAGCCCGCGCGCATGACGCGGTAGCGCTCGCCGAAGCCGCGGCGCAGATCGCGCGCCACCGCGGCGAGCACCGCCGGCTCGTCGTCCACCGCGACGATCGCGGGGCGGCGCTGGCGGCGCTCCTGGGCGGCCGTCGCCTCTTCGGTCGCCGCGCTCACGAGCTCGCTACGCCGCCGCCCACCGCTCGGCGCTCCGCGCTCGGGCCTTCGCGGCCTCGGCCTCGCGATCCTTCGGCGGCGCGGTCGTGGTCAGGCTCTCCAGGAGGCGCGCCGAGACCGCGGCGACCTCCTCCACCGCGCGATCGAACGCCTCGGCGTTCGCCTGCGACGGCTTCGTCGTGCCGCTGATCTTGCGGACGTACTGGAGCGCGGCGGCCTGGATCTCGTCGTGGGTGGCCGGCGGCTCGAAGTTGTGGAGGGTGCGGATGTTTCGACACATGGGATGAAGCGTACGGGGTGCTCGCGTTGTCCCTCTTTCGCCCGCCAGGACCGCCCAAAAACTGCTGGCTTAGGAGAGGGAGGGTTAGGCCGGGTTGGGAGCGTCGACTGGTGCGCAAGTGACCGTATAGGTCACCTACGAACCACTCGACGCCCGAAACCCGCCGCGGGGCCTCGCTCCTTCCCCCTCGAGGCCGTCGTTGTTGGGCGGTCCTGACGGGCGCGCGGAGTCACGCCGAAGCGAGCGCCGGAATCACGGAGCGCCCGTACGCCTCGAGCGTCGCGTCCTGGGCGTCGTGCATCAGGTAGATGTTGAACTGGTCGACGCCCAACGCCTCGAGCTCGCGCAGGCGGGCGACGTGGCTCTCGGCCGGGCCAAGGAGGCAGAAGCGGTCGACGATCTCGTCGGGCACGAACTCGGTGTCGGGGTTGCCGGCGCGGCCGTGGTGGGCGTAGTCGTAGCCCTCGCGCGCGGCGATGTAGTCGGTGAGCGCGCTGGGGATGTCCCCGTCGGCGCCGTAGCGGCGGACCAGGTCGGCGACGTGGTTGCCGACCATCCCGCCGAACCAGCGGCACTGGTCGCGCATATGAGGGAGGTCGTCGCTACCAGCGACGTAGGCCGGGGCGGCGACGCAGATCGCGAGCTCGTCGGGGTCGCGGCCCGCCTCCGCCGCGGCGGCGCGGACGCGCTCGATCGTCCAGCGCGCGATCGCCGGGTCGGCGAGCTGGAGGATGAAGCCGTCCGCCTTCGCGCCGGTGAGCGCCAGGGCCTTCGGGCCGTAGCCGGCCATCCACACGTCGAGCTGCCCGTCGCGCACCCACGGGATCTCCACCGGGCCCGCCGGCGTCTCGATCGCGCGGCCCTCGGCGAGCTCCCTGATGATGTGGATCGCCGCCTCGGTCTCCGCCAGCGTCGTCGGCGGCCGGCCGAGGACGCGGCGCGCCGAGTCCCCGCGCCCGATGCCGCAGATCGTCCGGTTGCCGAACATGTCGTTGAGCGTCGCGAACAGCGACGCCGTCACCGTCGGGTCGCGCGTCGCCGGGTTCGTGACGAACGGCCCGACCATGATCCGCTCGGTCGCCGCGAGCATCAGCGAGTAGATGACGTAGGGCTCCTGCCAGAGGATGTGCGAGTCGAACGTCCACGCGTGGGTGAAGCCGAGCTCCTCCGCGCGCTTCGTCAGCTCGACGATGCGGCTCGCCGGCGGGTCGGTCTGGAACGTGACGCCGAAGTCCATGCCTATGCCGCCCAGTCCAGGGTCCGCCGGGTGAGGGCGTCGAGCGCGCGGACCGAGAGCTCGAGGTCCTCGATCGGCGTGTCCTCGTCGTTGGTGTGGCTGAGGCCGCGGAGGCTCTTGACGAACACCATCACGGTGGGGATGCGCCGGGCCATCTCCGCGGCGTCGTGGAGCGGCCCGCTGGGGAGGCGGTGGGAGACGCCGGCCACCTCGACGATCGCCTCGTCGGCGAGCGCGACGAGCTCGGACGCGAACGGGATCGGCTCGATCTGCCAGATGCGCGCCCACTCGACCTCGCAGCCCTCCTCCTCCGCGATCCGCCGGCTCGCGCCCTCGGCGGCGGCCAGCATCTCGGCGAGGACTTCCGCGTCGAGCGCGCGCTGGTCGAGCGACACCTCGCAGTGTCCGTTGAACGCCGTGACGATGCCCGGACTGACCGTGACGACGCCGACGGTCGCGCGCACGTCGTCGCGCGCGGCGGCGTCGTCGCGGAAGGCCTGGGCGCTCCGAGCGGCGGCGAGGAACGCGTCACGGCGGGCATCCATGGGCGTCGAGCCGGCGTGCGCGTGCTGGCCCGTGAAGCGGACGGCGTGGCGCTCGACGCCGAACGTCCCGAGCACGACCCCGAGCGGGAGATCGAGCCGCTCGAGCACCGGGCCCTGCTCGATGTGCAGCTCGAGATAGGCGGCGGCGCCGTCGAGCCGCCGGCCCGATTCGAGCGCCCGGTCGATGTCGACGCCGTGCGCGCGCAGCGCATCGGGGAGCCGGACGCCGTCGCGGTCGACGAGGTCGCGGACGGTGTCCGGGTCGAGCGTGCCCGCGACGGCGCTCGAGCCGAACAGGCTCCGCCCGAAGCGCGCGCCCTCCTCGTCGGCCCAGTCGACGAGCTTCAGCGTCAGCGGGCGCGGCTCGGTCGCGAGCGCCCGCAGCACCTCGAGACCACCGATGACGTTCAGCGCCCCGTCGAGCCAGCCGCCGTCCGGCACCGAGTCGAGATGCCCGCCGACGATCACGAACCGCTCGGACTCCCCGGGGGCCGTGGCCCAGATGTTGCCGGCCTCGTCCTGCTCGACCGTGACGCCCTCGATGCCCGCCAGCTCGCCGTAGAACCAGTCGCGGGCGCTCGCCCAGGTGTCCGTCCAGGCGACGCGCTGGGCACCGTCCTCGGTCCCGGTGAGGCGGCGGAGCTCCTGCAGGCCGGCGATCGCCCGGCCGGCGTCGACCGCTGCCATCAGCGGACCGCCGCGGCCGGAGCCGGGCGGCGGAAGGAGCGCTCGAGGAAGCGGCCGCTGCCGGCGGGCGCGAGCACCTCGCCGTCGCGGTAGGCGAGCGCCCCGCGGATGTACACCGACGCGGGCGCGCCCGTGAGCGTCATCCCTTCGTACGGCGTGTAGTCGACGTTCCCGTGCCGGTTGGCCTGCGTCACCTCGATCGTGGCGTCGGGATCCCAGACGACGACGTCGGCGTCCGCGCCCGGGGCGAGCGACCCCTTCCGGCCGGCGAGGCCGTGGATGCGCGCCTGGTTGGCGGCGAGCACGGCGACGAAGAGCTGCTCGCTGACCCGGCCGGTCTTGACGCCGTGCGTCCACAGCGCCGAGGCGCGCTCCTCGGCGCCGGGCAGGCCGTTGGGGATCGCTGTGAAGTCGTCGCGGCCGAGCTCCTTCTGGCCCGCGTAGTTGAACGAGCAGTGGTCCGAGCCCCAGATGTGCAGGTCCCCTGCCTGGAGCCCGCGCCACAGCGAGTCGCGGTTGGAGGGATCGCGCAGCGGCGGCGAGCACACGTACTTCGCGCCCTCGAAGCCCTCGCGCGCGAGGTCGGCGTCGCTGAACGCGAAGTACTGCGGACACGTCTCGGCGTAGATCGCGCTGCCGCGGGCGTGGGCGCGACGGATCTCGTCGAGGGCGGCGGCGCAGGAGACGTGGACGACGAGGAGCGGGGAGTCGGCGAGCTCGGCCAGGCGGATCGCGCGGTTGGTCGCCTCGGCCTCGACGAGCTCGGGCCGCGTGAGGCCGTGGAACCTCGGCGCGGTGTCGCCGCGGGCGAGCGCCTCCTCCTGGAGCTTCGCGATCACGTCGCCGTTCTCGGCGTGCACGAGGACGAGGACGCCGGCCTCGCGCGCGATCTGCAGCGCCTCGAACAGGTCCTCGTCGGCCGTGAACAGCGGCGTGCCCTTGTAGGCCATGAAGATCTTGATCGTCGAGACCCCGAGCTCGGGCAGCGACGGGATCTCCTGCTTGACCTCGTCCGTGAGGTTGGTGATCGCCACGTGCAGGCCGAAGTCGATGTGCGTCTTGCCGTCCGCCTTGCCCTGCCAGGTCTCGACGGCCTCGGCCAGCGTGCCCTCGACGTCCTGGAGCGAGAAGTCGACGATCGTCGTCGTCCCGCCGGCGAGCGCGGCGGCGGTGCCGGTGTCCCAGTCGTCCGCGGTCATCGTGCCGCCGAACGGCATGTCCATGTGGGTGTGGCCGTCGATGAAGCCGGGCATCAGCAGCGCGCCCGAGACGTCGACGACCTCGGCGCCGTCCGTCGGCAGGTCGACGCCGATCGCGACGATCCGCTCGCCGTCGATCGCCACGTCGGCGCGCAGGCTCGCCTCCTCGGTGACGACGGTGCCGCCGGCCAGGACGAGATCGATCATTGGACCTCCGCGAGGCATTCGGTGAGGACGTTCACGATGTGGTCGAGGTCCTCGTCGGTCACGCACAGCGGCGGCGCGATCGCGACGACGTTGTCGAGGCCGGCGGCGGTGTCCGCGTTGCGGCCGAGGAGGAGCTGGCGGCGCTCGGCGGCCGCGAGGATCGCCGCGGCCTTCGCGCCGGAGGGCTCGCGCGTCGAGCGATCGGCGACGACCTCGATGCCGACGAGGAGGCCGCGTCCGCGGACCTCGCCGACGAGCGGGTGCTCGCCGATGGCCCGCCGCAGGCGGTGGAGCAGCTGCGCGCCTCCCGTCGCCGAGCGCTCGATCATCCCCTCCTCCTCGAGGATCTCGATGTTCTTCACCGCCACGGCGCAGCCCGCCGGGTGGCCGCCGAACGTGTTGATGTGACGCAAGCGCCGGACGCCGCCGTCGGCCGGGAAGGCCGCGAAGACCTCGTCGCTGACCACGGTCGCCGCGAGCGGGAAGTACGCGCTCGTGATGCCCTTCGCCATCGTCACGATGTCGGGCCGCACGCCCGAGGCGTCGTGGCCGAACCACGTGCCGGTGCGGCCGAACCCGCAGATCACCTCGTCGACGATCAGGAGCACGCCGTGGCGCTCGCAGGCGGCCTTGACCGCCGGCAGGTAGGAGTCGGGCGGGATCAGGATCCCGCCGCCGGTGATGATCGGCTCCATGATCACCGCGGCCACGGTCTCCGGGAGCTCGAACTCGATCGTGCGCTCGAGCTCGGCGGCGCACGTGCGGCCGTACTCCTCGAGGTCCGTTCCCTCGGGCCGGCGGTAGGGATCGGGCGGCGCGACGTGGAGGAAGCCGGGCGCCAGCGGCTCGTAGGCGTAGCGGCGCAGGGCCTGGCCGGTGGCCGACAGGGCGCCGAGCGTCGAGCCGTGGTACGCCCGGTAGCGAGCGATGATCTTGAACCGGTGCGGCTCGCCACGCTGCTGGTGGTACTGGCGGACGACCTTGAACGCGAGCTCGTTCGCCTCCGAGCCGGAGTTCGAGTACAGGCACGCGCGGTCGCCGCCGAGCAGCCCGTCGAGGCGCTCCGAGAGCTCGATCGCCGGCGGATGGCTGCGCGTGAGCGGGTAGAACGCGAGCTTCGAGAGCTGCGCCGCCGCGGCCTGCGCGAGATCGTGGCGGCCGTACCCCGCGTTCACGCACCACTGGCCGCTCATCCCGTCCAGGTAGCGCCGGCCCTCGATGTCGGTGACCCACGCGCCGTCGCCCTCGGCGATGATCAGCGGCCCGGCGGCGCCGTCCGCGGGCCGGCCGCTCATCTGATGCCAGACGTGCCGCCGGTCGGCCTCCGTCCAAGTCGCGCTGTCGGGCACCGAGTGCAAGGCCCTGCACCTTGCCGAAGCCGCGCGCGGCGCGCAAGTGCCGCTACGGAGCAAGTTCACCCGGGGGGTGGTCAGCCGCGGATCGCCGGCAGGATCCAGCGGCGCGCGTAGGCCTGCGGCCCGTCCGGCTGGTCCAGCGGGAACACGGTGGCGGGGGCGATCACCAGCGAGTGGATCGCGCGGACGATGACCTCGGCCGCCTGCTGCGGGTCGGTGTCGCCGAGCCATGCGCGGGCCTCCGGCTCGGCGAGCCGGCCGGCGACCCAGTCCCGGGCCAGCGGGATCGCGGGCGTGTCGCCGGCGACGTAGGTCGCGAGGATCTCCGGTTCGGAGCGGATCATCCGCTGGGTCAGCGGATGGGCGCGCAGGTAGCGGTAGGCGTGCGCGAACGTCTCGACGAGCCTCTCCTCGGGCGTGTCGTAGCGGGCGCGGGCGGTCTCGAGCTCGGCGAAGAAGCGCCCGAGCTCGCGCAGGACGGCGGCGTCGACGATCGCGTGCTTGTTCGGGAAGTAGCTGTAGAGCGTGACGCGCGAGAGGCCGGCGCGGCGGGCGATGTCGTCGATCGTCAGCTTGCCCCAGCCGGTGTCGGCGATGCGGTCGATGAGCGCATCCAAGATGCGGTCGCGGGTCGACGAAGCAGCGGTTGTCGTGAGGTCGGCGATTCGTGTAGCTTTACACTTCTGTCGACTTCTGTTCAATCCGTCAGCGAAAGGGGTCAGACCCCTTTGGTCGCGCCGGCGTCGCCGGCGGGCCCGGCGGAGGGCGAGGACCTTCGGCTGCCCGAGCCGCCCGCCGTCCCGCTGCCGCGGGCGCTCCAGGTCCTGCGGGTCAGTCAGCGCCAGATCCAGTTCATGTTCCGCTGGCGCCGGGAGCTCGGCGAGGTCTTCCGCACGCGGGGGACGATCCCGGGGGGCCCGGTGGTCACCGGCCACCCGGACCACGTGCGCTCCATCTTCACCGCGAGCCCGGACCTCGCCCCGTCGCTCACGGGCGAGTCGCCGCTGCTGCCGATCGTCGGCCCGAACTCGGTCCTGACCGCGAACGGCCCGCGCCACCTCCGCCAGCGCAAGCTCCTGCTCCCGCCGTTCCACGGCGAGGCGATCGCGCGCTACGCGCAGATGATCGCCGACGTCACCGAGCGCGAGATCGACGAGTGGCCGGTGGGCAAGGCCTTCGCGCTCGCCCCGCGCATGCAGGCGATCACGCTCGACGTGATCATGTCCGGCGTGATCGGCGTCGAGGGCCGGCCGCGGCGCGGCACGCCGGAGCACGGGTTCCGGATGGCCGTGAACTACCTCGCCAAGGCGTCGACCCTCCCGATCGCCAAGCTCGCGGAGCTGACGAACCTCGGCCACGACGAGCCCGTCGGGCTGACGCGCCGCGGCGTGGCGATCCTCGACCGCCACACCTACCGCGTGATCGCCGCGCGGCGCAAGGCGGCGGATCTCGACGAGCGGACGGACATCCTCTCGCTGATCATGCGGGCGCGCACCGAGGAGGGCGAGCCGCTGACCGACCGCGAGCTCCGCGACGAGCTCCTGACGCTCGTCCTCGCCGGCTTCGAGACGACCGCGAACTCGCTCGCGTGGGCCTGGGAGCGCCTCGTGCGCACCCCCGAGGCCTACGACCGCCTGCGCGACGCGGTCCGCTCCGACGACGACGCCGCCGCACACGTCGAGGCCACGATCGTCGAGGCGATGCGCTCCCGACCGGTGATCCCCGCCGTCGGCCGCCGCGTCACCGTGCCGTGGCGGCTCGGCGACTACACGATCCCCGCCGGCACGCCGGTGATCATGAGCATCCTCCTCGTCCACCACCGCGAGGACCTCTATCCGGACCCGTTCGCCTTCCGGCCCGAGCGCTTCCTCGACCGCAAGCCCGGCACGTACGAGTGGATCCCGTTCGGCGGCGGGACGCGGCGCTGCCTCGGCGCCGCGCTGGCGATGGCGGAGCAGCGCGTCGTGCTGGAGGCGATGGTGCGCCGGCTCGACCTCGAGGCCGACGACCCGGCGCCCGAGCACGCGCAGCACCGCAACGTGACGATGATCCCGGCTCGCGGCGCGCGGGTCGTCGTCCGCTCGCGGCGCTGACGGACTGAATTCCCGCAGACCGGCGCGGCTGTGGGAGGATCGGCCGACGCCCATGTCCGGTGCCCGCACGCACGACGAAGACGCCGCGCCGGCCGAGCGAGCCACGCCGGCCGTGACGGGCCTACGCGAGGCCGTCGACGCGGCTGTGGCCGTGGGCCGAGGGGCGAAGCTCGTCCCGAGCCACGTCCTCGCGCTGCAGCGCGCGTGGGGGAACCGGGCCGTCGCGAACACGCTGGGCCGCGGCGTCCTCGCCCGGCAGGAGGCGGCCGTCGACACGCCGGAGACCGCGTACGCCGACGCCGTCGCGCACAGCACCTGGGACGCCGCCGCGCGGGCGCTGGCGGCGATGGACGACGCCGGCCGGCGCCAGCACGTCGCGTCGGCGCCCACGAGCCAGCTGATGAGCATCGCGGCCGCCGCCGAGGCGGCGAACCTGCCGGCGGTGCGCAACGCCGTCGCGACCGTCCTGACCCAGCCGGCCCGCGCGGCCGAGGCGGCGCAGATCAACCACGACAAGGCGTTCGCCGACGCGCTCGCGATCCCCAACTGGGACCAGGTCGCCCAGGCGCTCAGCGCCTACGACGACGCGGGGATGGACGCGAAGCTCGCCACGATGCACCTCGAGCAGCTGAACGAGACCTCGGCTGCCGCCGGCCGCGCCGGCGCGGGCATGCAGCGCGTCCGCGAGCACGCCGAGACCGCGCGAGTGCGCAAGCTCGGCCAGGAGTGGGACTCGGCCTACCAGCACGGCAACTGGGAGCGGGCGGTGACGCTGGTCCAGTCCTACAACGACGCCGACCTGCCCGGGCGGCTCGGAGCCCTGAACTACGACCAGCTCGTCGCGCTGAAGGCCCAGGCGGGCCGCATGCCGAGCTACGCGCGGGTCGCCGGCTTCGCGGAGCCGGTCCGCGTCTCGACGCTCGGCCGGGAGTACGAGGCGGCGGTGAACGC
>JAOPZQ010000048.1 GCA_025964075.1 Solirubrobacterales bacterium
GATCCTCGCGGCCGCGAGCGCGCGGGGCGCGCGGATCCTCACGCCCGGTGCCGGTGAGGTGCTGCGCGCCGGCCCGATCGCGCTCGACGTCCTGTGGCCCCCGCGCGAGCCGACGGCGCTGCACGCCGGCGGGGATCCGAACGTGCGCGCGATCGTGACCGAGGTCCGGGACGGGGCCTTCAGCCTCCTGCTGACCGCCGACGCCGAGTCGGACATCACGGCGCCGCTCGACCTGGGCCCGGTGACCGCGCTGAAGGTGGCCCATCACGGCAGCGCCGATCCCGGCCTGCCCGCGCTCCTCCAGCGACTTCGACCCGACGTGGCGGTGATCGAGGTCGGCGCGCACAATCCCTACGGCCACCCGACGGCACAGGCGCTCGCGGCGCTGCGCACGGTCCCGCACGTGTACCGAACCGACGAGGACGGCACCGTGCGCCTCGACCTCACGGGCGGCCGGATGGAGGTGAGCAACGTGCGGTGAGGGGGCGGTCACGGCCACCATCTGAAGGCCGACACTAAACTCGCGAACCCGTGCCCGCGTTCAAGCCCGCCTATCTGATCCACGGCGACGACCACGGGAGGATCGCCGAGCGGCGTGCGCGCCTTCGCGCGGTGGCGGAGGCCGAGAGCGGCATCGGCGGCATCGAGCTGTTCGAGGGGGAGGGGGCGAGCGCCGACGCGGTCGCCGCGGCCCTGAGCGCGATGACGCTGGCGATCGGCCGGCGCTTCCTCATCGTCGACGGCGTCGAGCGGTGGAAGGCGGCCGACGTGACGACCGTCGTCGCGGCGCTCGCCGAGCTGCCGGCCGACACCACCGTGGCGTTCTTCGCCCGCGAGGAAGGGCGGACGAAGGTTCCGGCGGCGCTGGTCCAGGCCGTGGAGAAGGCCGGCGGCGACGTGCGGGCGGAGCTGACCGTGAAGCCGTGGGAGCTGCCCAAGTGGGTGGTCGCCCGCGCGGCCGAGCAGGGGATCGAGATCCATCCGGCCGCGGCGAAGGCGCTCGTCCAGCTCGTCGGCGATCGTCAGCAGCGGCTGCTGCGCGAGGCGGAGAAGCTGGCGCTCGAGCTCGGACCGGACGTGCGCATCGAGCTCGAGCACGTCGAGGCGATGGCGGCCCTGTCCGCCGAGCGCAAGGTGTGGACGCTGGCCGACGCGCTCCTCGCCGGCGACGGCGCTGCGGCGGCCCGCGTGTACCTGCAGCTCCGCGAGCAGGGGGAGCGCGTCGGCGGGCTGCTCTACGCGATGGTCAGCCGGCTGCGGATCGGGCTCGAGGTGGCAATGCGGCTGGAGGCCGGCGAGACGCCCTCCGACGTGCGACGAACGCTCCGGATGCCCACCCGCGCCGCCGAGGCATTCCTCCGCGACGTCCAGCGGACCGACGCCGCGCGGCTCCGCGCGGCGATCGAGCTCTTCGCCGATCTGGAGCTCGCGTCGCGGGGCGGCGGCCACCGGCCGCTGGGCGAGGACACGCTCGCGCTCGACGCGATCGTGCGGATCGCCGCGTAGCGGCGGCTCCAGCTCGGGCCGCGTCCTCCCGCTCGGACATGCTCGCCGCCGTGCGCCGGCCGGTCCCGCGGCTCCGGCTTGCCCCGCGTCCTCCGGGTCGGGGATACTCGCCGCCGTGCGCCGGCCGGTCCTCCTCCTCACGTTGCTGCTCCTCCTGGTCGTCGCCGCGCCCGCGGCGCGGGCGGATACGGTCACGGTCAACTGCGCCGGCCTCCCGACCGCCCTCTCGGGCGCGACCGCGGGCCGGACCATCGTCCTCAGCGAAACGTGCACCGGTCACTCGTACACGCTGCCGAGCGTGCCGATCACGCTGACGGCGTCGGCGCCGGGCATCGGCTTCAACGGCGGCGACCCCGACACGCCGATCCTGGCCGGGGCCAACGTCGGGGCGACGACGATCAGCGGCCTGACGTTCACCAACGGAAACGTCGTCACGGGCAGTCGCGCCGGGGCGATCAACATCACCGGGAACTCGGCGCCCCGGATCGTCGGGTCGAGGTTCTTCTCCAACATCGGCACGTCCGCCGGCGCGGTGTCGATCGCAGCTGCGCTCGCGGGTGGCACGACGACGGTCCAGGGGAGCACCTTCGGCTCGGCGACCCCCGGGCAGGGGAACACGGGCAAGGTCGGCGGGGGGCTGTCGCTCGGCGTCTCCACCGGCGACGCGGTGATCTCCGGCAACGACGTGACGGGGAACCGGGCGACGAACGGACTCGGCGGCGGTCTGTACGTGGCGACCCTGTCGACCGGCTCGCTCGAGGTGACCGGCAATCGCATCGACGCGAACTCGGTCATCGCCGCGTCCGGTGACCAGGACGGTGGCGGGATGTTCCTCTTCGACGTGGGGGCCACGATCACGATCTCGCAGAACCAGTTCATCGAGAACACGATCGGCGCCACGACGGGCAATCGTCACGGTGGCGGCCTCGAGGTCGTCGCCGGAGGCGCCGCGCAGACCCGCGTGACTCAGGTCGGCAACGGGTTCGACGAGAACTCGATCGCCGCCGGCGCCAGCGGCGAGACCGGCGGCGCGGGCGAGTGGATCGCCGGGGCCCGCGTCGACTCGACGCGCGACTCGTTCACGTCCAACGCGATCTCGAGCCCGGGAGGCGAAGGGGCCGGCGTCGGCGTCGAGGGACTCATGCACGGCTCGACGCTGCTCGCCGGCGAGCTTCACGCGGCCGACCTCGTGGCGGACGGGAACCGGCTCGCCCCGGGCGGCCGCGGCGCCGGCATCTACGCGGGCGGCCCTCACACGTGCACGATCGCGGACTGCCCGAGCGTGCTCGAGCTGAACGACAGCACGGTCGCGGGCAACTGCATCGAAGCCGGCCCCGGCGCACCGGCCGCGCCCGGCATCGCCGGCAGCGGCGACGACACGCTCGCGCTCCGCAACTCGATCGTGTACGACCACCAGCCGACTCTCGCGTGCGGCACGCCGGCCGCGCTCGCCGACGTCGCCGGGTTCGCTGCCGCGAGGGTCTCGGTCGCCTCCAGCGACCTGTGCGACGCCGCCGCCGCCAGCGGGCCCCCGGCGGCGGGCGCGGGGAACATCTGCGCCGACCCGCTACTCGCGAACCCTCACTTCGGCGGCTCGCTGGAGACCGCCGCGAGCCCGACGATCGACGTGGGCAGCAACGCGGCGGTGCCCGCCGGAATGGCGCTCGACGCCAGCGGCGGCCCACGCATCACGGACGGCAACGGCGACGGCAGCGCGGTCGTCGACATGGGCGCCGCCGAGTCGCCGGCGCAGCCGCCGGTTCTCGACAAGACGCCGCCGAAGCTGGTGATCGTCTCGAGGACGGTCAGGGAGAGCGCGCGCTGGCTCGTGCACATCCGCGTGAAGTGCATCGACCAGTCGCACTGCGGCGGCACGCTCGCGCTCACCACCAAGTCGCGGGGCAAGACGCTGAAGGCCGGTTCCGGCCGCTTCAACATCCCGAGTGGCGCGACGCACACCGTGTTCGTCAGGCTGGCGCCGAAGGTCCGCTCGCTGTTGAGGCGCCTCCCGCGCATCCGGGTGCGGGCGAAGGCGACCGCGAGGGACCTCGCCGGCAACGTCGGTCACGCCAGCAAGACCCTGACGGTCAAGGCGGCGAAGAAGAAGCGCCACTAGCGGCGCCGGTAGGCCTACTCGCCGGTGCGGACCCGGGCGGCGCGAGCCTTCTTGCGCGCGCCGGAGTTGCGGTGCAGCGCGCCGCGCTTGACCGCCTTGTCGATCGTGCTGACGAGCTCGCGGTGCTCGGTGTCGGCCCGGTCGGAGTCGCCGTCGGAAACGGCGTCGGCGAGGCGGCGGAAGAAAGTCCGGATCTTGGACGTGTAGCGACGGTTCTCGAGCCGCTCGCGCTCGGCGCGCAGGATCCGCTTCTTCTGGGAGTGAATGTTGGCCATGGCAGACGAAAAGCCGGGAGGGACACGCCCGGCGGGGCCGTACTATAGCGCGCCGGTGACCGAAGTCCCGACCGTCGAAACCCCCGCTCCGCGCCGCCGGATCGCCGTCAACACGGCGATCTTCTCGGTCGCCACGGGGCTGTCGCGAATCGTCGGCCTCGTGCGCGAAGTCGTGGCCTCGAGCTACTTCGGGACGCGCGGTTCCTTCTCGGCGTTCACGATCGCGTTCCAGGTCCCGAACCTGGTGCGCTCGCTCGTCGCCGACGCCGCGCTGTCCTCCGCGTTCGTGCCGGTGTTCACCGAGCTGCTCGAGCAGAAGAAGCGCAAGGAGGCGTTCCGCCTCGCCTCCTCGCTGTTCTTCGTGATCCTCGCCGGCCTCGGCGCGATCACCGCCCTCTTCATCCTCGGCGCCGGCCTCGTGATGCCGCTCTTCACGGGCTCGACGTTCAGCAACCACCTCACCGACCTGACCGTCGGCCTCAGTCGCGTGCTGTTCCCGATCGTCGTGCTGCTCGGCCTCAACGGTCTCACGGTGGGGATCCTCAACGCGTACGACCACTTCACGATCCCCGCGATCGCGCCGCTCGTGTGGAACGTGGTCATCATCGTGCTGCTCGTCGTGCTGAAGCCGCTGTTCCACGGCGACTCCCAGCTCTACGCCTACGCGATCGGCGTCCTCATCGGCACCCTCGTGCAGCTCGGGATGTCATTGCCGATGCTCGCGCGGATGGGGTTTCGGCTGCAGTTCGCGCTCGACTGGCGCGATCCCCGGATCCGCCGCGTGTTCCGGCTGATGCTGCCGGTGACGCTCGGCCTCGGCATCATCAACTTCGACCTGCTGCTCAACTCGTCGCTCGGCTCGCTCGTGTCCCAGTCGGCGCCACGGGCGATCGACGCCGCGTTCCGCATCTACATGCTGCCGCAGGGGATGTTCAGCGTCGCCCTGGCCACGGTCCTGTTCCCGGCGCTGTCGCGCTTCGCCACTCGCGGCGACCGCGACGGGATGCGCTCGACGGTCGGCAACGGCGTCCGGCAGATCTTCCTGACGCTGATCCCGGCCGCCGCGTTCACCCTCGCCCTGTCCGTGCCGATCGTCCGTCTCGTCTACCAGCGCGGGGCGTTCGGGGGGCACTCGACCCACGACGTCGCCCAGGCGCTCTTCTGGTTCTCGTTCTCGCTGCCGTTCGCGGGCGCGAACCTCCTCCTCACACGGACCTTCTTCTCGCTCCAGCAGCCGTGGAAGCCGACCGCGCTGGCGGCGGCGAGCCTCGTCCTCAACGGCGCCGTCTCGGTCGCGCTGTACAAGCCGTTCGGGATCGCCGGCCTGGTGATCGGGACCGCCGTCGCCAGCCTCGGGATGATGCTCGGCCAGGGCTGGTACCTGGCGCGGGAGCTCGGCGGGATCGAGGCGCGGCAGACGCTGATCTCCGCCGCGCAGATGACGGCGGCCGCCGCCGCGCTCGGCGGCGTGGGCTACGCATGCTGGTGGGCGCTCGACGACGTGCTCGGGCGCGGCCTGCTCGCGCAGATCCTCTCGGTCGGGACGGCCATCCTCGCCGGATCGCTGATCTACGTCGGCGCGGTCCTCCTGATGCACATCCCCGAAGCGGAGCAGATCCAGCGGCTCATCGCCGGGCGCCTCCGGAAGAGGTCGGCGTGATCTCGTACCGACTCGGTCAGGAGGACCTCGACGTCGACAAGACGATCGAGCTCTACGTCGCCTCGACGCTCGGAGAGCGCCGGCCGGTCGAGGACCGCGACCGCATGGCGGGGATGCTCGCCGGCGCGAACCTGATCGTCACGGCATGGGACGGAAAGCTGCTCGTCGGGATCTCGCGCGCCCTCACCGACTGGAGCTACGCGACCTATCTCTCCGACCTCGCGGTCCGCGTCTCGCATCAGCGCCAGGGGATCGGCCGCGCGCTGATTCTGCGCACCAAGGCCGCGGCGCCGCGAGCGAGAGTGATCCTCCTCTCCGCCCCCGGCGCCGTCGGCTACTACCCCCGGGTCGGGCTCGAGCGCCACCCGGCGGCGTTCGTGAGCGCTGACGATGCGTGACTACGAGTCCCAGGCCTGGACCCAGCGCTCGCGGACGATCCGGCCGTCGCGCAGCTCGACGAGCGTCGAGCAGAGCACGCGGGTGCCGTCCGGGTACTCGCACGCCACCTGGTAGGCGGCGTGCTCGTCGTCGCCGACCGCGCCGATCACGCGGTGGGTCATGTCGCGCGCGCACACGTCGGCGAGGTGGGCCGCGATCTGCTCGCGGCCGCGCAGGGTGAGCGGACGGCTCGGCGGGTGCTCGTGGTCGACGCTCTCGACGACGGCGTCCTCGGCGTAGTTCGAGGCCTGGGCGGCGGCGTCGCGCTCCTCGACGGCGCGGCGCAGCGCGTCGAGGTCGAGGCCGTGGCTGGTGGTGGCGGGCATGCGGGACTCCTTGGTCGGGCGCCGGGACGGCGCCGGCGGGGCTCTGGTCGAGACGAAGCCTCGTCCCGCGGCGTCACGCGCTCGTCACCGGCGCGTCAATTGCGTCAGGAACCCATTCGCAAGCGTCTCCGGCCGCGGTAGTGTCGCGTCATGCTGCGAGTGCGGCTACTGGGGGACGTGACCGCAGAGCTGGACGGCACGGCGATCGAGCCGCCCGCGAGCCGGCGAGCGTGGTCGCTCCTCGCGTGGCTGGCGCTCCATCCCGGCGCCCACGACCGGGGGACGGTCGCGGCTCGCTTCTGGCCCGACGTCCTCGACGCGAGCGCCCGCGCCAGCCTGCGCAGCGCGGTGTGGGCGCTGCGCCGCGCGCTCGGGCCCGGCGGCGAGACCCACCTGCTCGCGACGCGCGAGCGCGTCGGCCTCGATCCCCACGCGGGGCTGTGGGTCGACGCGCTCGCGTTCGAGGAGCTCGTCGCGGCCGG
>JAOPZQ010000049.1 GCA_025964075.1 Solirubrobacterales bacterium
GACGCGCCGGCGCCCCGGACCAGCCCGGCAGCACGCGGGCCCGGACGGCGACCGCCGCGAGCGCGACCGGCCCGAGCACGATCGCCAGCACCGCCGCGCCCGCGAGGTAGCGCGCCGCCGTCATCGCTTCCCCCCGCCGTGGCTCATGGGCGCGCAGGATGCCAGCCGGACCGGCAGCGCGCGCCAGAGGCGGCCCCTAGCGGAAGCGGCCGGGCTCCCAGAGCGGCTCCTCGCCGGCGTTCGCGCCGCGGGCGAGGATGAACAGCAGGTCGGAGAGCCGGTTCAGGTAGCGGACGACCTCGGCGTTGAGCTCGTCGCCGACGGCGATCGCCAGGCGCTCGGCGCGCCGGCAGACCGTGCGGCACACGTGGAGCTGGGCCGCGGCCGGCGTCCCGCCGGGAAGGAGGAACGAGTGGAGCTTCGGGAGCGTCGCGTTGACCTCGTCGCAGCGCTCCTCGAGCCAGGCGACCTGCTCGGGGGCCACGCGCAGGCGCTCGCGGTCGCCGCCCTCCGGGACGGAGGCGTCCGCGCCGACGTCGAAGAGGTCGTTCTGGACGTGGCGCAGCCAGTCCGCGTACTGGTCGGAGAGCCCAGGCGCGTTGAGGGCGACGCCGATGTGCGCGTTCAATTCGTCGACCGTGCCGTAGGCCTCGATCCGCGGATGCGTCTTCGGGACGCGGCTCATGTCGCCGAGGTGCGTCTCGCCGCCGTCGCCCAGGCGCGTGTAGATGCGGGTCAGGTTCACGGTCATGGGCGATAGGATGCCACGGTTCAACTCGATGGTCGGTGGCCAAGGGAAGCCGGTGAAAGACCGGCGCGGACCCGCCACTGTGACCGGGGAAGCTCCACACGAGTCCAGCCACTGGGTCGCCCACGGCGACTCGGGAAGGCGTGAGGAGTCGGCCCGGAAGCCAGGAGACCTGACTCCGACCCCCAGCCGACAAGCCCTCGTGGAAAGGGGTGGCTTCATGCGAATCAGGTTTCTCAGCGCCGCAGTCGCGGCGCTTGTGCTCGGGGGCGCCGGCACGGCGCTCGCGGCGCCGGTGACGGTCGACGTCCGGATCGAAGGTCTGAGCTCGACGATCTTCGAAGGGCCGGTGACGACCGACGCCAAGACGCTCACGAAGGACGGGACCGGGGCGCATCCCTGCGACGGGACGAACGGCGGCGCCAACCCGACTCCCGGGCCGACGATGACCGGCGCGCTCGACGACGCCGCCGTGCAGCACGGCTTCACGTGGGACGGCCAGTGGTTCTCGTTCGGCGACTTCGGCATCAACCGGATCGGCCCCGACACCGCCAACTCGTCGCAGTTCTGGGGCTACGCGCTGAACTTCCAGCCGAGCCAGGTCGGCGGATGCCAGCAGCAGGTGCACGGCGGCGATCACGTGCTGTTCGCCTACGACTTCTTCTCGAAGGCCCACCTGCTCGAGCTGACCGGCCCCGCGAGCGCGGCGCCCGGGCAGCCGATCACCGTCCACGTCGTCGACGGCCAGACGACGCCGGCGACTCCGGTCGCCGGGGCGACGGTCGCCGGAGCGACGACGAACGCGGCCGGCGACGCCACCGTGACCCTGACGACGCTCGGGCACAACGTGCTCAAGGCCGACAAGGCCGATTCGGTCCGCTCGAACGCGCTCGACGTCTGCGTGCACTCCGGGAACGACGGGCGCTGCGGCACGACCGCGCCGCCGCCGCCGGTAGTCCCCACCCGCTCGTTCCCCTACGCCCACATCGCCGGCATCGCCGAGCAGCAGCGGTTCCCCACCGGGCATGGCCCGCGTGAGCTGCACGGCACGGTCGACGTATCGCAGGTCAGGGCGGTCAAGCTCCGGCTCACGCGGCGCCACAACCACCGCTGCTACGTCTACTCGAACCACGCGGCCCGCTTCGAACGCGTGCGCTGCGGGGCGAATCGGCCGGCGTTCTTCTCGATCGGGACCGACGCGAACTGGTCGTACCTGCTGCCCGCGGCCCTCGGGCCGGGGCGCTACGTGCTGGACGTCAACGCCGTCGACGTGAGCGGCCGGCGCGACGCGCTCGCGCGGGGGCGCAATCGCGTCGTCTTCTTCGTCGGAAGCGGCCGATGAGGACGGCCGCGCTGCTGGCGCTGGTGCTCGCCGCTCCGTCCGCCGCGGCGGCCGCTCCGGTCCAGACGATGGTCGTCGGCCGCTCGAGCGTGCTCTTCGGAGCCCGCACGCTGGCCGTCGGCGGCGCGACGGTGACCGCCGGCGGGCATCGCTGCGGCGTCCCCGCCGCCTCGGGCCTCGCCGTCCTCGCCGCCGCGCGGCGCGTCGGCGGTCCGGCGTTCCGCGTGCGCCAGCAGGGCGGCTGCCAGGGGCTCTACGTGTTCCAGGTCGGGTCCGACCGCGCCGGGGGCGCCAGCGGCTGGGTCTACAAGGTCGATCGCGTCTCGCCGAGCACGGGCGCCGGGGAGCGGACGCCGCAGGTCCGCGCCGGCGCGCGCGTCGTCTGGTTCTGGTGCCGGATGCGGGGAGGGAGCTTCCAGCGGACGCTCGAGATCTCCGCGGGGACCGCGGCCA
>JAOPZQ010000057.1 GCA_025964075.1 Solirubrobacterales bacterium
CTCGCGCTCGCCGCGGGCCACGAACGCGCGGGCGAGGATGTTGACGAGCAGCGTCAGCACGAAGAGCACGAGCCCGGCCGCGATCAGCGCCGCCCGGTGGAGCGGGTCGTTGGCCGCCTCGCCGAACTCGTTGGCGATCACCGCGGCGAGCGTGTACCCCTGGTCGAAGATCGTGTGCCCGATCGTGGGCGCGTTGCCGATCACCAGCGTGACGGCGATGGTCTCGCCGATCGCCCGGCCGAGGCCGAGCATCGCGGCGCCGGTGATGCCGCGCCGGGAGTAGGGCAGCACGGCGATCCGGATCATCTCCCAGCGTGTGGCGCCGAGCGCGAGCGCGGCCTCCTTGTGATCGGACGGAACCGTGGCGATCACCTCGCGCGAGATCGCGCTGACGATCGGCACGATCATGATCGCGAGGATCAGGCCGGCGACGAAGTAGTTCGGGCCCGGCACGTTGGGGCCGACGAAGGGGATGAAGTCGAACGTCTTGCCGAACCAGTGCTCGGCGGGCTTGAGCTTGGGGATCAGCACATAGAGGCCCCAGAGGCCGTAGACGACCGACGGCACGGCCGCGAGGAGCTCGACCATGACCGTCAGGGGCGTCCGCGCGCGGCGCGGGCAGAGCTCGGTGAGGTAGAGCGCGGCGGCCACCGCCACCGGCACTCCGATGACCAGCGCGACTGCCGCGGTGATGAGCGTTCCCACCACCAGCGGCAGCGCGCCGTAGGTCGCGTGGGAGACGTCCCAGTTGTTCTTGAAGACGAAGTCGATCACCCCGAACTTCGAGAGCGCCGGGTTCGCCTCCTGGATCAGCCGGAAGAAGAAATAGGCGATCAGTACGAGGATCGCCCCAGCCAGGCCCGTGAGGACCCAGCGCAGGGCGCGATCCGGCAGTCGTGCCAGCGGCGACCGCTCGATGAAGGAGCGGCCGCCGCCGGCGACGGGTGGTGTGTGGGCCGTGGCCGACATGGGGGAGCTAGCCGGCGGCCGGGCTCCCGTTGCACTGGAGGCCGGAGACGGCGGCCTGCGCCTTCGCCAGGATCGGGGCCGGGAGCTTGGCGTAGTAGAGCTGCGCCAGCTCATCCGAGCCCTTGCCCAGGCCGAAGTTCAGGAAGCTCGCCAGTGCCTTCGCGGTGCCCTGGTCGAGTCCGCCCTTGCACAGGTCCTGGTAGACGTCGATGAACGTCTGCGAGGCGATCGGGTACGCGGCCGGGTTGGGCGCGTTGATCGCGCTGATGCCCAGGTCGGCCGGGATCTTCAGGCCCTCGCCGGCGGCGCTCGTCGAGGCGAGCGTCGGCGCGACGAACTTGCCGGCGGAGTTCTTCACGGACGCAGTCGTGAAGTTGTTCTGCAGCGCGTAGGCCTCCTCGACGTAGCCGACCGAACCCGCGGTCTGCTTGACCGCGGCGGCGACTCCAGCGTTGCCCTTGGCGCCCGTGCCCGTCGGCCACTTGACGACCTTGTCAGCGCCGATCTTGCTCGCCCACGTGGGCGAGACGGCGGACAGGAACTTCGTGAACCCCTTCGTCGTCCCTGAGGAGTCGGAGCGGTGGACGATCGTGATGTTCGCGCTCGGCAGCGTGATGCCGGGGTTGAGCGCCTTGATCGCCGCGTCGTTCCAGGTCTTGATCTTCCCGAGGAAGATGTTCGCGACCGTGGGGCCGTCGAGCTTCAGGCCGGCCTTCACGCCGGACAGGTTGTACGAGACCGTGATCGCCCCGAAGAACATCGGGATCTGGACGGCCTTGCCCTTCTTCGCCGCCGCGATGTCGGCGGGCGCCAGCGACGAGTCGTTCCCGGCGAAGTTCGCGGTGCCCGCGGTCCAGGCGGCGACACCGGCGCCGGAGCCCACGGCCTGGTAGTTCACCGTGAGGCCCTGGCTCTTCAGCTCAGAGCCCCACTGCATGTAGACCGGAGCCGCGAACGTCGAGCCGGCGCCGCTGACGGTCCCGCTCGCGACGCCGCTGCTCGAAGCGTTGGTCGATGTGCTGGTCGAAGCGCTCGTGCTCGCGCTCCCCGTGCTCCCCCCGCTCGACGTCGAGCTCTTGTTGCTGGAGCCGCACGCCGTGGCGCCGAGCGCGAGCGCGCCCGAAGCGGCGAGGGCCAGCATCGTCCGTGGCCTCACAGGTTCTCCTTAGTCGGTTCCGTTGGTCGCCGCGAGGCTCGCAGGGCACGGCCGTAAGCCTGTTACCTGGGTGTGGCGTCCGTGTGAAAGAGATGTGAACGCTCGGGGGAGAAGCGGTAGCCGAAGCCGACGTGGGTGTGGATGCACTGCCAGCCCGGCAGCGCGCGGGCCAGCTTCACGCGCAGCTTGCGCACGTAGACGTCGACCGAGCGGTCGCCCGCGCGCAGGTGCTCGCCCCAGGCGGCGGTGTACAGCGCCTCCCGGCTCACGATCCGGTCGCGACGCCGGACGAGCTCGACCAGGAGCCGGTGCTCGCGCACGGACAGGTGCAGCGGCCGGCCCTTGGCCAGGACGAGCGACTCGCCGGGCCGCACCTCGAGCTGGCCCGCGCGGAGCACCTCGGCCTCGATCGAGGGCTCGGACACGGCTCCGCTCTCGGGCACCGACATCGGCTGGTCAGGCTGGCCGGGATTCGCGACGCCGCCGTTATCGCTCGGTGAAGGAGCTGTGAACGGGTCGTGAACGGTGCTCATCGCCGGCGCGTGAGGAGCTCGGCGGTCACCGTGGCCAGGCTCTGGGGCTCGGGACGGTGCGGCGGGTGCAGCTCGAGGAGGAGCGGCGCGGAGGTCGCGACGAGGGCGCCGGCGACGCTCTCCCACGGCAACGCGCCGGCCCCCGGCGGGAGGTGGAGGTCGAGCCGCAGCGGGACGAGCCGCGGGGAGCGCTCGCGCGGGCGGTCGGCGCCGAGGTTGTCGTGAAGGTGGACGAGCGCGGCGCGCTCCAGCGCCGGCCCGATCAGCTCGCTCAGGTCCGCGCCGGTCGCGGTCGCCCGGAGATGGGCGTGGCCGACATCCAGGCACATGGCCACGTTCGGGCTCCCGACGGCCTCGACCAGCGCGACGATCTCCGCGGGGTCGTGGCGCGGCAGCGCCGGGCCGGGGTAGGTCGCGGCGGTGTTCTCGACGGCCACGGTGGCGGGCGCGACCGCGGCGGCGAGCTCCCGGAGCGCCGCGGCCTCCCGGGCGCGGCGCTCGGGAGGGCCCACAGCGCCATGAACGACGACCACCTCCGCGCCGGCGCAGTTCACGAGGCCCGCAACGCCGGCGAGCACTTGCCGGTCGGCGCGGTCGCCGGGGACGAGGTCGTCAGGGGCGTGGACCACGAGCCGCAGGTCGGTCGGGTCGAGCACCGCGCGCAGCGCCAGGGCGTAGTAGGTCGCCGAGGCGGGGTCGGCGAGGACGGCCTTCGGCGGGCAGTGGACCTGCAGCCACGCGAAGCCGGCCGCCTCGAGGGCCTTCAGGCGCGGAACGGTCGGCCAGTGCTCGCGCGGGACGTCGAGGCCCAGGCGCCCGTGCAGGACCGGCGGCAGCTCGGCCGGTTCAAGACCGGGAAACGCGACCTTCGGCTGGGCCCGAGCCCCCATGCTGCGCACGGTGTCAGCGGCCCGCGGCAGCCGAGTGAACAGGCGGTGAACGTCAGCGGTCTGACCACTTTTGAGCCAAACGGGCCTGGCCCCTTTGGCTCACACGGTGTCGACCACAGGGGCCTGGCCCCTTTGGTCAGCCCGCGAGGGCTTCCCAGCGGGCGTAGAGCTCCTCGACGTCGCGCTTTGCCCGGGCGTGGCGCTCGCTCGCGGTCGCGACGCGGTCGCCGTCGGACCAGGCGCCGGGGTCACCGAGTTCGCCCTCGACCGCCCGCAGCGCCGCCTCGGCCTGCTCGATCTCCCGCTCGAGGCGCTGCTGCTGGCGCAGCTGGTTCTTCGAGCGGCCGTTGGGCGCCGACTTGGCGGCCCGGGCCTTGTCGGTCCGGGCGGCCGCCGGCTTCGGCGCCGGCGCCGCCTTGCGCTCCTCGCGCACCCGCGCGTACTCGGGCCAGCCGCCGACGTAGGAGTGGAGCTCGCGATCCTCGAAGGCGACCGTGCGGGTGCCGACGGCATCGAGCAGCGCGCGGTCGTGGGAGACCAGGAGGATCGAGCCCGGGAAGTCGCGCAGCGCGTCCTCGAGCGCCTCGCGCGACTCGAGGTCGAGGTGGTTCGTCGGTTCGTCGAGGATGAGCACGTTCGCGCCCGAGGCGACGAGCACGGCGAGCGAGAGCCGGCGGCGCTCGCCGCCGGAGAGGCCGTCGACCGGCTTCTCGGCCTCCTCGCCGCTGAAGAGGAAGCGCCCGAGGAGCGACCGCGCCTGATTCGGGTTGAGGCCGGTCGCCTTCTGGCAGGCCTCGAGGACCGTGCGGCCGGCGCTCAGCTCCTCGGCGTGCTGGGAGAGATAGCCGATCTGGACGTTGTGGCCGCGGCGCAGCTTGCCCGCCGGCAGCTCGCGCCGCCCCGCCAGCGTGTCGATCAGCGTCGTCTTGCCGGCGCCGTTGGGCCCGACGAGCGACACGTGCTCGCCGCGCTCGAGCCACAGCTCCGCGTCCGCGAGGAGCAGCTTCTCCCCCGCCTCGACCCGGCCGTGCTCGAGCTCGAAGATCACCCGGCCCGAGCGCTCGGGTGGCTTGAACGCGAACGCCATCGACCGCTCGTCCTTCGGGTCCCGCGTGACCTTCTCCATCCGGTCGAGCTTCTTCACGCGCGACTGCACCTGGCGCGCCTTCGTCGCCTTGGCGCGGAAGCGCTCGATGAAGTGCTCCATCCGCGCGATCTCCGCCTGCTGGCGGTCGATCGCCCGGCCGAGCGCGAGCTCGCGCGCCGCCTTCTCCGTGCGCCACGCGTGCCACGAGCCGGGGAAGAAGCGCGCCCGGCCCGCTTCGAGCTCGAGCACCGAGGTCCCGACCGCCTCGAGGAACCAGCGATCGTGGGCGACGAGCACGACGGCCGCGTCGAGCCCGGCGAGGTGCTGCTCGAGCCACTCGAGCGACTCGATGTCCAGGTGGTTCGTGGGCTCGTCGAGCAGGAGCAGTTCGGGGTCGCCCGCGAGCGCACGCGCCAGCGAACCGCGCGTGAGCTCGCCGCCGGAGAACGTCGTCAGCTCACGATCGAGGTCCGAATCGACGAAGCCGAGGCCGTGGAGCGTCGCCAGCGCGCGCTCGCGCCAGGTGTAGCCGCCGGCGTGCTCGAGCCGCTCCTGCGCCACGGCGTAGGCGTTCAGGGTCGACTCCTCGACGTCGCCGCCGGCCATGCGCTCCTCGAGGGCATGGAGCGCCTCCTCGAGCGCGACGAGCTTGCGCGCGCCCGAGAGGACGTAATCGCGCAGCGTCAGCCGACGCTCGCGCGGTGGGCGCTGGTCGTGGAGCGCCACCTTCACGCCCTTGCCGAAGACGAGCTCGCCGGCGTCGATGCCCGCCTCGCCGGCGAGCATTCGGAGCAGCGTGGTCTTACCCGCCCCGTTGCGCCCGGACAGGGTCATCCGGTCCCGGCGCTCGAGCTTGAACGAGACGCCCCGGAACAGCGGATCCCCGGCCATGTCCTTGCCGAGGTCGGATGCGATGCAGACGGCCACGACGTTTGATGGTAGGACGGCGCGTCACGCCCGGCCGGCTCACGCATCCCGGTCGCGTACGGCCGGCGCGGCGGCGAGCGCGAGGAGCAGCGCCGGCAGCGCCACGCGATACGCTTCGCGCACGATGCGCCGCCTGCTCGCCAGCCTCCTCGCCACGTGCCTGCTGCTCATGATGCTGGCCCCGGTCGCGCTCGCCGCGGACGGCGGGGAGGGAGTCTATGGCGAGACCAACGACAAGGTCGTCACCAACGTCGGCTTCATCGTCATCGCCTTCTTCCCCCTGCTCATCCTCGTGCTCAGCCTGATCCAGTGGCGGCTCGAGAAGCGCAAGGACCTGCGGCTCGCCGCCAAGCGCCACCGCGCGCAGGCGGCCGAGTGGCGCGGCGGCTGGTAACCGCGGTTTCACACCGGGAGCCGCACGCGCTGTCAGCCTGGGCGGCGGACGAGTTCCCTCCTCGCTCCAGCTGACGCCCTCGGTCTGACCCGGCCGGGGGCGTTTCGTTTTCCCCTACGATCCGCGCCCATGGCCGATCCCGTCACCTACGAGCGCCGCGGCGCCGCCGCCGTCCTGACGATCGATCGCCCCGAACGGCGCAACGCCGTCGACGGGCCGACGGCGACGGCGCTCGAAGCCGGCTATCAGCTCTTCGTCGCCGACGACGACGCGCGGGTGCTCGTCCTCACCGGCGCCGGCGGGGTCGCGTTCTGCGCCGGGGCCGACCTCAAGGCGATCGACACGTTCGGGCCGCGGATCGGCGCGGAGGGCGGCCCGCTCGGCTTCACGCGCCGGCTCTCGCCCAAGCCGACGATCGCGGCGATCGAGGGTTGGTGCCTGGCGGGGGGCCTCGAGCTCGCGCTCTGGTGCGACCTCCG
>JAOPZQ010000118.1 GCA_025964075.1 Solirubrobacterales bacterium
GCGGCCGCCGCCGAGGGCGCCCGGCTGGTCGTACTTCCGGAGAAGTGGAACCTGCTCGGCCGTCCCGAGGCGCTGCGCGCCGGCGCCGAGCCGCTCGACGGCCCCTCGATCGCCTGGGCGCGCGAGCTCGCGCGGGAGCTCGGCATCGACCTCGTCGCGGGGTCGATCGTCGAGCGGGTCGAGGGCCGGGCGAAGGGCTTCAACACCTCGGTGCACGTCGGGCCCGGCGGCGAGATCCGCGCGGTCTACCGGAAGCTCCACCTGTTCGACGTCGAGGTGGCGGGGACGGTCTACCGCGAGTCGGACAGCGAGGAGGCCGGCGAGGAGATCGTCATCTCCGACCTCACGGACGGGACGCGCCTGGGGATGACCGTCTGCTACGACCTGCGCTTCCCCGAGCTCTTCCGCGCGCTCGCGGTCGACGGGGCGCGCGTGATCGCCGTGCCGAGCGCGTTCACGCTCGTGACGACGCGCGACCACTGGGAGGTCCTCCTCCGGGCGCGCGCGATCGAGGACCAGTGCTTCGTCGTCGCCGCGAACCAGGTGGGCGTCGCACCGCCCGGCAACCGCTCCGGCGGCCGCTCGATGATCGTCGACCCCTGGGGTCTGATCCTCGCGCAGGTGCCCGACCGCGAGGGGTTCGCGGTCGCGGATCTGGATGCCGCCGCGCAGGACGACGTCCGCACCCGGCTGCCCGCGCTCGCCCATCGGCGACCGGAGGTGTACGGATGAGCGAGGCGAAGCCGAGCGGCTATCGGAGGCCGGAGGCCGAGAGTCGCAGTCAGGACGCGGGGCCCGAAGCCCCGCGGAGGACTCTCTCGAAGGCTGCGATCGACAAGCGCCGGATCATTCTCGACGCCGCCGTGCGCGTCTTCGCGCGCCAGGGCTTCCGTACGTGCCGGGTCTCCGACATCGCGGACGAGGCGGGCGTCGCCTACGGCCTCGTCTACCACTACTTCACCTCGAAGGACGAGATCCTCGACACGCTGTTCCTCGAGCGCTGGAACATCCTCATCGCCACGATCGCCGAGCAGGACAGCCGGGCGTTGCCCGCGCGCGACAAGCTCTACGCGATCGCCGCGTTCATCGTCGACTCCTATGCCCACGATCCCGACCTGATGCAGGTCATCATCGTCGAGGTCACGCGCGCCGCGAACACGTTCGGGCGCACGCACCTCGGGAAGATCCGCGAGGCCTACGCACAGATCGCGGAGATCGTCAGAAAGGGCCAGGCCTCAGGGGAGTTCCGCTCCGACATCACCGCCGAGTTCGCCGCCCTCACGTTCTACGGCGCGATCGAGCAGGTGCTCACCGGATGGATCTTCTCGCTCGTCCCCGCGGGCGACGACGAGCGCGAGCAGGCCAAGTGGCTGATCGTCGAGACGGTGTGCGGCGGCCTCGAGCCGCGGGCGTCTGATTGAATCCGCAGCCGTGATGCAGAGCGACTTGGTCAAGCGCCTCATGTGGTCCGGGCTGCTGGCGGGCCTCGGCGCCCTCGCGTCGATCGCCACCCAGAAGCTCGCGACCGTGATTTGGGTTCGTGCGTTCGGGGAAGAGCCGCCCGAGTGAGCGCGACTCCCGAGCAGCCGGCCGACCTCACGCCGACGTCGGCCGCGCCGCCGCCGTTCGAGCCGGCCCCGCCGATCGACGGATCCGCGCCCACCGTCCCCTCCGCCGACCCCGGACTCACGGAGCAGCACCCGGAGGTCCTCGTCGGCGGCGCGTTCGTCGGCGGCGCCTTCCTCGCCCTCGTCCTCAAGCGCCTTGGCCGACGCTAGCCCCCAGCAGACGGAGAACGGCGGGCTCGGCGCGGCGCTGGCCGACGTCTCCGAGCGCACGACGCTGATCGTCCGCGAGGAGATCGAGCTCGCCAAGGTCGAGATCACCGACAAGATGGGCAAGCTCGCCCGGGCGGCGGCCGTCGGCTCCGCCGCGGGGATCTTCGTCGTCACCGGCCTGCTCTTCCTGCTGCACTCGCTGTCGTGGGGCCTCGCCAAGGCGATCAACAACCAGAACGCGGTCTGGGTCGGTTACCTGGTCACCGCCGTCCTCTTCTTCGTGCTCGCGGCACTCGGCGGGCTCATCTCCTATCGCTTCATGAGGAAGGGGTCGCCGCCGACGCCGAAGATGGCGATCGACGAGGCGAAGCTCGTCCGCGAGACCCTCAAGTCCCCGACGCCGGAGCAGACGATCTAGTGTCCCGATCCCGAAATCTCGAATCGAGACGCTGATGCCCGCGGCCCGTACTCCCGAGGAGATCAAGGCCTCGATCGAGCAGAACCGCGCCGAGCTCGCGGTCGCAGTCGGCCGCCTGCGCGGCGAGGTCGCCGAGCTCACCGACTGGCGCGAGCAGATCCGGCGCAACCAGCGCAAGCTGGTGATCGGCGCGGCGGTGACAGGGTTCGTGGTCGCCGGCGGCATCGCCGCAATCGGCGGCCTGTTCCGACGCCGCTGAGTAAGGTCCCCGCTCGATGGAGCGGGGGGTTACGAGGCGCACGGTGCTGGGCCGTGCCGCGTTCGGCGCCGTGTCGGCGGTGCTCGCGAGTCGCTGGGCGTCGGCTCCGGCCGCACGCGGCGCGCTCGTCCCGCTGCCCACGGCGGCTCAGATCCGCGCGGACATCCAGCGCATGGTCGACTTCGGGCCGCGCCTGACCGGCAGCGACGCTCACGACCGCTACCTCGACTGGCTCGAGCGGGAGTTCGTGGCCGCCGGGCTCGAGCTCTCGCCGTGCGACGTCTACGCGACCGAGCGCTGGGAGGTCCAGCGGTTCGGGCTCGACTTCCTCAGCGGGCCCGCGCCCGGGCCGGCGAAGATCGCCGCTTACTACCCGCGCTCGAAGGAGACGCCGGCCGGCGGCGTCACCGGCTCGTTCGTCTACGCCGGGGTCGCGCCGGCGCCGAGCCTGAGCGGCGCCGACGTCGCGACACTCGAGGCGGCGCTCGCCCGCTACCCGGCGGACCTCGTCTCCTGGCTCCGCGGCCTGGTCGGCACGCTCACCGCGGGGGACCTCAGGGGCAGCATCCTGCTCGTCGACCTGCCGATCCCCGTGCCGCTCACGTCCGCGTTCCTCCTGCCGCTGGCCACGGCGCTGAGCTGGCCCGGGCACAGCGTCGCCGACTGGGTGACCGGGGACTACAAGCGGCCGTGGATCCTGCCCGGGCTCGGCGTTCCCCTGGCGCCGTTCCAGGCGCTCGGGGCGGCCGGCGTGGTGTTCATCCTCGACTCGTCCCACGCGGCGCTGGCCGGCGGCTACCTGCCGTTCGGCCACGGATTCGAGCCCCTGCCGGCGCTGTACGTCGACCGCGACGAGGGCGAGCGCCTGCGGGCGCTCTCCGGTGCGCGGGCCCGCCTCACGCTGACCGCCACGCGCCAGAAGGTCCCGACGCGAAGCGTCACCGCGACGCTCCCGGGCGCGAGCTCCGAGGCGATCGTGCTCGACACCCACACCGACGGCCAGAACTTCGTCGAGGAGAACGGCGGCGTCGGCCTCGTGCACCTCGCGCGCCACTTCGCCTCGCTGCCGCGCGCGCAGCGGCCCAAGCGCACGCTCGTGTTCAGCGCCTGGCCCGGGCACATGGTCGCCGACCTCCCTGGGCTGCAGGGGTGGATCGACGACCACCCCGACATCGTCCGGCGCACCGCGGCGGCGATCACGATCGAGCACCTCGGCTGCTCGGAGTGGATCGACTCGGTCGGGAGCGGCTACCACGCGACCGGCGAGACCGAGCTCTACGGCGTCTGGACCACGCAGGGGAAGATGTTCGCGCTGACACGCGACGCGGTCGTCGCCCACGGGCTCCCGCACCAGGCGCTGCTGCGCCCGCCGGTTCAGTTCGGCGTCGGCGGTCCGTTCCAGTCGGCGGGCGTGCCGCAGATCGGCTTCCTCGCCGGGCCGACGTACCTCGTCACGATCAGCCCCGGCGGGGAGATGGACAAGCTCGACGCGGACCTGGCGGCCCGGCAGGTCGCCTGGCTCGCGGACCTCGTCGGGCGGATCGACCCGATCCCGGCGGCGGCGCTCCGCCAGGGGGATCCGACCCTCGGGTCCGGCGGCGGCGGGAAGTCCCGGAGCCACCCGGCGGCGTGCGGACCCGCCGCGGCGGCGGCCGGGCACATGGGCGTGACGCTCGATGCTCCGAGCCGGCGCCGTCTCCGCCGGGGCGGTTGGCTCCGGGGGCGGCTGACGCTCGGC